>CAZQXF010000204.1:0-5441 GCA_964596975.1 uncultured Thiotrichales bacterium
TCGATGATGGCGTAGGAGCGTGGTCCGAGACCGGTGCCGAGGAAGATATCGGTGATGTCGCGCCGGCGGCAGCGGGTGCCGTTGAGGTAGTAGGTGGACTGGCCGTCACGGGTGACGCTGCGGCGCACCGAGACCTCGTTGAATTTGGCGTACTCACCGCCGATGGCGCCATCGCTGTTGTCGAAGATCAGCTCGATCGACGCCTGCGCCACCGGCTTGCGCGACGATGAGCCATTGAAGATGACATCGTCCATCGACTGCCCGCGCAGATGCTTGGCCGACGACTCGCCCATGACCCAGCGCACCGCGTCGATGGTGTTCGACTTGCCACAGCCATTCGGCCCGACGATGCCCACCAGGTTGCTGGTGAGATTCAGCGTGGTGGGATCGACAAAGGACTTGAAGCCGGCGAGCTTGATCTTGTTCAGGCGCATGCAGCGGTGACAGTTTCCAGTTGGAAGCCGGGCATTATCGCCGACAGGCAGGGAAATGACTACAGCCTGAGACACAGGTGATACAATGTTGCGATTGCACTTTACCAACCCGCTTGCCCAAGGAGGTTGCCGGTTTGACACAGCCTCCAAGATTCTGGAGTCCTCGCGGATGAACCTGGACGATCGCATTACCATTGACCCTGCCGTCTGTCACGGCAAACCCGTCATACGCGGGCTACGTTATCCCGTTGAAACCATGCTGGAGTTACTGAGTGCCGGCATGACCATCGAAGAAATTCTCGAAGACTACGAGGATCTCGAAAGAGAAGACCTGCTCGCTGTTCTCGCCTACGCCGCCCGGCTTTCCCGAATCAAGCGCATCGAAACTACCCAGGCAGCATGAGATTTCTGATCGACGCGCAGTTGCCCCGAAAACTGGCGAGTCATCTTCGAACAGCCGGCCACGACGCCAAACACACCCTTGATCTGCCCCTAGGCAACCGTACCCCAGACCAGGTAATCAATGATCTATCCTCTGCCGAAGAAAGAATCGTGGTTAGCAAAGATGCTGATTTCGTCAACAGCTTTTGGGTGCAAGACAAACCATGGAAACTGTTGCTGATATCTACCGGGAATATCAGAAACGATGAACTGATCAACCTGTGTCTGACAAACATTGAAAAAATCGTGGTTGGTTTTGGCCAGTTCAGATTCATCGAACTCAGCCGCGATAAGATGATCTATCATGTTTGATTGGTTCGCAGTGTTATCAGCGATGCTACAATGATCGGTTCCAATCAATGCAAAAAAGATAGCCGCGCCTTATGCCATCCCGTCCCAGCAAAGACCTCGAAACCTTCCCCAACCCCAACCCGGAACGCGATTTCACCATCCGCATCGACGTGCCGGAATTCACCTGCCTCTGCCCGAAAACCGGGCAACCCGATTTTGCCACCTTCAGGATCGAATATATCGCCGATCAACACTGCGTCGAGCTGAAATCATTGAAGCTCTATATGTGGTCGTTCCGCGACGAGGGGGCTTTCCACGAAGCCGTCACCAACCAGATACTCGACGACCTGGTGCGCGCCACCCAGCCCCGCTTCATGCGCGTGACCGGCAAGTTCAATGTGCGCGGCGGCATCTATACCGATGTGATCGTCGAGCATCGCGCCGACGGTTGGACGCCCGCCCAGCCAGTGGAATTACCGTAGCTCAGGCCAGGTCGGTTGATGAAATCATCTCCTCCCATGTACACCATCAAAGTGCCACAATTGGAGATGAAACATTCCGCTCGAACAATTACCCGTAGGGTGTGCGCCGACCAGGTGCGCACCAAGCAGCCGCTGATGGTGGGCACGCTAGTCGCGCGCACGACCCTACGGGATGCCTGACCGACCACCGTCGAAATGCTGTCAACATGAACAGCAATACTTGAGAACATCACCATGGGAAAAACCATGATCGAAAAATACAGCGATGCCGAGATCGAGAAGCTGCTGCAAGCACTCAACCACGAGCTGGCCAATCCCTGGGCGCTGCGCGACGGCAAGCTGCACAAGGACATTCGTTTCGCCAACTTTATCGACGCCTTTGCTTTCATGACCGCCGTGGCAATGCATGCCGAAAAGCAGAACCATCACCCGGAATGGTGCAATGTGTACAACCGCGTCAGCATCGACCTGACCACCCATGAAGCAGGCGGCATTTCGTCACGGGATTTCGAGCTGGCCGAAACCATCGAACGGCTGCTGCCACCCGCAGGCTGAAGATGCTAACGCTCGGTATCGACCTGGGTACCTCGGGGGTACGCTGCTGCGTACTCGATGACAACGGCAAAGTCGCCGGCCAATCGCGCCAGCCGGGGCAGCCCGTGGAAACGCCCCGGCCCGGCTGGGTGGAGCAAGATCCGGAAACCTGGTGGACTGTGGTCAAGACCTGCATCACCGAGCTGCCGGACGAACTGCGCCGCGCCATTGGTAAAATCAGCGTCGATGGTACCTCCGCAACGCTGCTGCTTGCTGATGAACTAGGCGAGCCCCTGACCCCGGCATTGATGTATAACGACCGCCGCGCCAGCGCCCAGGCCGAACGCATTGCCGCCGTCGCCCCCGCCGACTGCGCTGCCCACGGCCCCAGCGCCAGCCTGGCCAAACTGCTGTGGCTGCTCGATCACAGCGATGCCAAGCCCGCTCATGCGCTGCATCAAACCGACTGGATCAACGGCAGACTCTGTGGCCGCTGGAACGTCTCGGACTATAACAACGCCCTGAAACTTGGCTACGACGCCGTACAACTGCGCTGGCCCGAGTGGCTGGCGCAACTGCCAAACGTCACCGCACTGCTGCCAGACGTGGTCGCACCCGGCAGCGCCATCGGCACCATCCGGCCCGAGCTTGCGACCAGCCTCGGGCTCTCCACCGATATCATCATCACCGCCGGCACCACCGACAGCACCGCTGCCTTCATCGCCACCGGGGCCACAGAAATAGGCGATGCGGTTACCTCCATTGGCAGTACGCTGGTGATGAAAATCATCACGCCACAACCCATCTTCTCCACGGAATATGGCATCTACAGCCACCGCCTCGGCGATCACTGGCTCGCCGGCGGCGCATCCAACAGCGGCGGCGCCGTGCTGCTGAAATATTTTACGCCTGAGCAACTCCGTGAACTGTCACAGCAAATCGACCCCGAAAAAAACAGCGGGCTCGACTTCTACCCCCTGCTCCAACCCGGTGAGCGCTTTCCCATCAACGACCCGCAGCTACCGCCGCGTATCGACTCACCAGATGGACACCCCCCCGAGCGTTTTCTGCACGGCCTGCTCGAAGGTATCGCCCACATCGAACAGCTCGCCTACCAACGCCTGCATGAACTCGGCGCACCCTGGCCGACACGCGTGCTCACCGCCGGTGGCGGCGCGAAAAATCCCGCATGGCTGCGGATACGCGAAAGAATGCTGAACTGTCCGGTCACTGCGGCAGCCGGCGGTGAAGCCGCCTGTGGTGCGGCAAGGCTGGGAATGCGGCAATAAGAAATGCAGCGATAAAAAAGGTGTCGTAAAACGACACCTTCGAAACGCAGAGGGACATCCCCTACTTCATCACCGCGCGTGCATTCAGTGGTTGCACGGGCCGATTGTTCGGATGATGCATGGTATGACGGAAGTGCTCGATCTGCTCGGCCGAGGCGGTGACCGGGGTTTTCATGACCAGCCAGAGCACGCCTTCCGAGCAAGGCGGTGTGGTCAGTGAGCCATTGAAGCGATAGTAGTCACGGTTGGCGGGCAAGATGCCTTCCACCGACACAGCGTTTGCCAATGCGTTCTTTTGACCCGCTTTGGCTGGCATTTTTGCCCACACTTTTTCCAGCGTCGGGTTTGCTGCAGCCTCTTCGAACATCACGGCGACCACGGCCAGATGACCTGCATCGTCGGCGTGTACCAGGTGCGCTTCCATCGGGAAGGATTTGCCACCAATGTGGTTTTCGCTGGGCGCATGGAAATGGAACTGCTTCAGTGCAAAACGATGCCCATCGACCGTAAGCGTGCTGCCGGGCTGGTAATTGACCTGCACGGTATGACCGTTATTGACCACCTC
Source organism: uncultured Thiotrichales bacterium (assembly GCA_964596975.1). Classification (GTDB taxonomy): domain Bacteria; phylum Pseudomonadota; class Gammaproteobacteria; order UWMA-0217; family UWMA-0217; genus JALSHZ01. Next base: position 4,037 of record CAZQXF010000204.1, read on the forward strand.
AGATCCGCCTTTCGCATAGGACAGCGTCAGCGGCGCCAGATCGGCTTCAACTGGTGCAGCCAGGTCGATCGGCGACTGGTTCATTCCCGTTCCACAAGTCTGATATTCAGGGCTCAGACTGCCCCATTGTGCAGGGCCTTCAGCGCCAGAATACCCCCAGTGGGCCTTGTGCGCCGCGCCATGCGGCAGGCTGGCACAACCGGTTGCAGACAATGCGAGCGCAAACAACAACACTTTCAGTTTCATCATGTACTCCTTCGTTTGATGATTGACGTAGATAGATTGCAGCGGCAACAACGCCGTTGCAGACGAAATCGATGGCCGTCTCAAGACGGCCTAACCAGGCGACTGGCCAGCCAGCCCACAACGGCCAGGCTCCACACGATCATCGGCCCGCTCGGCAGATCGAACAGACTGGAGGCCAGCAGGCCGGCGGCATAACCCAGCGCACCGATGGCATATCCCCAGATCAGTCGGGCGCGCCCGTCGAGCCCCATGCGCCGGGTCGCCAGGGCCGGGATGATCAGGCTGGAGAAGACCAGATAGATGCCGACCAGTTGCACCGAGGCGGTGATCGCCAACGCGAACACCAGGTAGAAGCCGATCTGCCTGGCGCGGTGTCGCAACCCGGTGTATAGCAGCAGCAAGACTGTATAGAGTGCCGCGACAGCGATCAGCCAGTCGGGTTCGACCCAGAGGATTTGACCACTGAGCAAGGCCTGCAAATGCTCACCACCGTGCGGGTTGTTAGCCAGAATCAGGATGCCGCCGGATGCGGCGAGTATGAAAATGACGCCAATCAGCGCTTCCTGATCAGCCTGCCAGCGCCGCTCGGTCCAGCTCAACAACGCAGCACCCAGCAGGGCGCTGCCAGCAGCGATCACTTGCGCGGCCCAGCCATCGGCGGCGTAGCCCAATGCCTGGGCGGCAATCAATCCGAAGCCGGCGATCTGCGCAATCGCGAGGTCGATGAAGATGATGCCCCGCCGCAGCACCTCCTGCCCCAGCGGAACATGGGTGCTGAGCACCAGCAGACCCGCCAACAGCGCCGGCCCAAGAATGGCCGGTTCCAGCGAACTCATGGTCGCTGCGCCGCGAGCAGCCGCTCGATGGTGTCGTTGAACAGACTGAACAGATCACGGGCACGTTCGTTACCGCCGACGGTGAACGGCAACGTCACTGCCGGAATGCCACTTTTTGCAGCGAGCCACTGTGATGCCTTCGGGCTTTGGTAAGCGGCACGGACGATGGCCAGCACCGGTTTCTGTTTGACCAGCGCCAGCAGTTTGGCAAGCTGTCCAGTGGTCGGCGGCACACCGGGCTTGGGTTCCAGCGCGGCCAGTTCGTTGAGCCCCAGCCAATCTTCCAGATAGACCCAGCTTTTGTGTTGCACGATGATATTGGC
>CAZQXF010000205.1:0-5439 GCA_964596975.1 uncultured Thiotrichales bacterium
CGGCGATGGGCCGGCAGGATGCCGGCGGTCCCAGGGACAGGACTCCTGGTGGGTATCGGGTATCGGGTATCGGGTATCGGGCTGGCGTTATTGCTTATCTACGCTACCGTGCCCAGCTTCCACCAAATCCCCATTGGCAAGCTGGTGTAAAACAGATGCAATGAACGTCTGATAGGGTAAACCTTTCCGGCGTGCCAGCGCTTTAAGCCGATCGATATCTCGTGCCTGTAACCGCAAAGTCACCGCTTTCCGCTTCTCAGAGTCAGCAACCGCTCGTTTCCAGAAAGCCTCTCTTTCAGCACGCGCCCGTGCACTCGATGGCTTTAACTCACCTGCATCAATCGCAGCGTTCATGCTTTCGATCAGGTCCTGCTCCTCGCGATCAAGAAAATCAGGGTCACGCTCGATATCTGTTGTGTTGTTCATCTATTGCCTCCTGATAACAGGGTCTTCAATTTTCGGCTGGGGTAGATCGTCTTGAGAAACAGGCGATCCCCATTCTGAACATAAGGGACCACGCAAGGATAGTCATTGATCAACACAATCAGAAGCCGCTGATTTGGATATCTTTCTGAGTTGGGATGTGGCCAATCATCGATGAAGCCACCACCCGCCAACGCCTGCTCGACATCCTCAAAGCAAAGCCCTCGCTCTCGTCTGAGCTGCCGGTTCTTTTCGGAACTCCATTCAAGTAGAACATCATGCATCACTCGATTGAAATCGTTTGTACATCATTTGTCAATATAGTCATGTCAGTCGATAACCTGGGAACACAGCGGGCATATCACCTTGATGACCGGGGAACGGTCGCGGCTGGCGGATTTTGCTTCGCGGGAGCTGTAGGGGGTGGGGAGTCGCCTCGCGGCGACGGGCCGGCGGGATGCCGGCGGTCCCAGGGGTCGGTCAGTCAGGCACTATTTGTATCCAGGACCTTTCCGCTTTTTTTTGGATCTCCCCCGTCTTTCCGGCAGGACGCCGGAATCCAGTGCCAGGGACGGCAGCGCGCTGGATTTCATCCCAGCACCAAGGTTTATGTAACTTCGTGCCACTCATTTTTTGGGAACTTCCGGGTGACGCTTGAGCATCAGGCGCTGAATAAAGGTGGCGAGGCTTTGGTGGGCGACGGCGGCGTTTTCCTTGAGTACGTTTGAGGAGATGACGACGAGGTAGTGGAGGCGGTTTTTCTGGCCGGCAGGGTGTTCGATGATGGCGACGGAGTTGAGGAGATTGAGTTTGTTGCCGCGGTATTTTCCGCAGGTAAATCCGGGTTCGGGGCGGCATTTGTAGAGTGAGCCGGATTTGAAATAGACGGCGGCGTATTTCAGCGCGGGTGAGGATGCATAGCGTATGCGTTTTTGCGTCATGTACAGCAGCCGCTTGAATTCGCGACTGGACCAGTCATCGACAATTTTCCCCTGCTCCAGCCGCAGCAGGAATTTCATCAGCCCGCGGACAGTGGCGCGGCTGCCGCCGGTGGGGACGCGGCGTTTGCCTTCACGGGTAAAAAAACCACCCTGGCGCAATTCGTCCAGCGTCAGGCCATTTTCCGTAACGGCGCGATCGAGCACTCGGCGCAGGTCTTTGGCGAGTTCGGCTGGTTTGGTCTTGTCGAAATAGTCGCGCGCATCTTCCGGGAACCCGGGATAGCCTTGACCCAATTTCTGCAGCAACATCAGTTGTTTCATCACGATCGATGCCGCGGCATTGGAGCTGGGCGAGAGCATCCAGTCCAGCCATTCCCACAAGCTGGCCTTGTCGCCGATCCGCAGTGGCCGGTGTTCCAGCCACATCTTTTCGGCATGCCAGAAAGGCACTTTGTGGGTGTCAACATGGATAAAACGATCGGCGACGACTTCCGTACTGCGCAGGATTGCTTCGCGCAGCTCGGTGTCATCCGGGAAAGCACGGGCCAGTTCATTGAAAATGCCCATCGCCACGACCAGTTTGCCGATGCTGCCCGGATTGAATGATTTGTTGGCACGATGCTCTGCATAGACCGGATTGTCGGGGTCGGTGAGGTCGAGGATCGAAATCGAATAGCGGCTGGCGTTTTTGCCCAGCAGCGCCATGATCTCGCGTTTGAATGCCGGATCGACCGGTGGGATCTCCAGCTCGCGGTGGTCGCGCAGGCGGATGTCCACCTCGGCCAGCAGCAGCTGTGCCCCGGGGTGCAGCTTGCGCGCCCGCACCTTGCCTTCCTGCGCCAGCCGATAGCCTTCCAGCCGGCCGATGCCGGTGTAGTCGAAACCATCGAGCGGATAAGCCCGCAATATCGCCGGAGAAAACAGCAGCATGAAAACAATCCAGCGCATCATCATTCCACCTCGGGAACAGCATTCATATTGACAGACTGCTGTGCATGCAGCGCCAGCTGGCTGTCGAGCCGCAGCAGATACTGGTTGCGCCGCGCCGAGCGGCTGCGCAGATAAGGGCGAATCTGGAACAGTGCAAGCTGGCCGTCACGAAAACCGAATTCGATATCCGCAGGCGTCGACTTACCCTGATCATCAAATTGCGGCAGATCCCGCTCCACCTTGTCGACGAGTTGTCGCAGTTGCCTGATCTCGTCGTCGGTCAGCACCCTGTCATTGTTCGGGGCTGGCACTTCGACCAGCCCGCCATCCGCACCCGTCACGCGCATCGTCGGGCGGGTCGCAACATTGAGCAGACGGACACCGCCACCACGGCGGTCGATCAGCAATTCCTCGGCAGCGCTGCCCTGAACGACGCCACCAATGCCATGTGCGACAGCCACCGTGAAGGCAGCGTCACTGCCGTCGATCCGATTGAACGTCAGTAACACGCCAGATTTATCCACCGCGACCGTTTCCAGCAGCAGCACCGAGGGGTAGACCTCGATCGGGTTCTCCATACGTTGCTGGCGCCACTCGAAAGCGCGTGGCGTGAACGGCGATGCCCAAACCCGCATGATCGCGCGTATCAGCGCATCCATGCCGACCACGTTCGGCACCGTGAGGTTCAGTCCCGCGCCGGTGAAACCCGGCAGATCCTCGACATTGGTGTCACTGCGTACAAACAGCCGCTGTTGCTCGCTATCGCCAAACACCTGTTGCAGCGCAGTGGAGAGCTGGCGACGAAAATCCTCCCCCGGGTCGGCCCGTTCGATCCAGCCATGCAGCTGCTTCAGATACTTCAACGTCGCTGCGGCCTTGGCCTCTCCCTGCTGCGTATCGAGATAGCGGTACCACGCCGTCATCCACTCAAAAACAGTCATGCCGGTATTGCCCATCGGTCGATCGAGAAAGGCTCGGAAACGGCCAAACGGGATCGCCACTCCGTCCGCGACGGCGGCGGGGAAAAAATGTTTCAGCTCACCCAGGTTGGCGGCCTTTGGCCCCACGATCACTCCCGAATCCACTGCCCGCAGCCGTTGCAGCGGGATAAACTGGCGAACATCGAGGTCGAGCTTGCCACGATCTGGCCGTAACGGCGTATCAGGCACCCCGTTGCGCTCGAACACGCCATCCCATTGCGGGCCGTCGCGCGCAATCTGCACCACGCCACCGGGGCTAACCGCCAGCACGATCTGCTCACCGAGGTGGGCACGCAGCTGCGGCAGCAACGCAGGCGAGACGATCACATTCGGAATCCCCAGGTTGGCTGCCAGCAGCTGCACATGCGACAGCGCATTGCCTTCATCGAGCGTGATGATGCCCGCTACCGGGGTCAGTTCAGCGGTGGTTTCGGCGAGCAGGTAGATACCATCTTCGGCCAGCGGTTTGCCCGCTTCCGGCCGCAGCAGACGACCCCGCGCCATACCGCTGTTCAAGGCACGCAGGCCTTGGCTGACATGGGTTGCAAACAGTTCGCTCGACACCCCGGCGAGATGATCAGCATCACGTTGCAGACTGTCGAGCACGACGCTGTAGAAAGACAGCACGCTGCCACGCAGCCGCGCGGGGATATACTGCCTGGCCAGCGGCTCGATCCGGCTGAATTTTTCGATGGTGGCGTCAAACTGATAGTCGAGCAGCCGCGCTGACCAGCGCGGCACACGTCCCAGATAGCGCAGTTCCTGCCGGTAGATGTTCAGATTGACCCGTGGCTGACGCAGCCTTTGTACGCTCTGCTGTACGCCCTGCCACTGTCGGGGTGACAGCAGTCCAACCCCGTACAACGTCCCCGCGCTATCAAGCAGCCAGTCGATCCGTTGCCGCCGGGTGGCGGCCGCAAGCCGCTGCCGGAGTTCGCTGCCGGCGGCGAAAACATCCTTCTCAATTTCCTGGCCGGTACGCAACAGGCGTTCACGACGCTGCGCCGAGCGCTCCGTCACCAACTGGCGTCGCAGCATTTCCAGCAGGCGGCGGCCGTCTGCCAGACGCTTCGCAGCATCGGCTGTCTGGCGCTCTTTCTCCGCAGCGAGAAATGCACTGCGCAATGGCTTCGATATCGTATGACGCGCCGTCTTGCGCAACCGTTGCGTCAGCGGCCCCGGATCGAAAAAAGCGTCGATGGTGGCCGCCAACTCGTCGAATAGCGGTTGCGTCTGATCATCGGCATGGGCCTGGGCATAGTCTCGAACCGCCTCGGCATCGTCGGCGGATGGCGCCGCATGGAGTTTGCCGCGCAGCGTTGCGAATCCCTCATCCTGCTCGTGGATCGCCGTCGCCAGATCACGCAGTTTGACCAGCAGCGCAACGCCGCCATCTCCCGACAGCAGGCGCGTCGCTTCCCACAACAGCAGATAGTCGTAGCTGTCAGGATCGAGTTCCAGAGCAAAATGCCGCACCAACGCCGACTCGCCACGGGCCTCGTCTTCACGCTGCAAGGCACCACGATAGAAGCGTGCCTTGCGAAAAATCCAGCCATTGTCACGCGCCACCAGAAAGCGCTCGACAAGAATGGCCTTCAGCAGATCCCGATCGACTTGCCCGGCGGCATCGGCATCCCGCCCATATTCGGCCAGCACATTGGCAACCGGGTATCCCGCCGCGCGCATACGCAATGTGTGATCGTTCCATTGACCGTGCTGGATACCGCCGCCATGCGGCTGGCAGGCATAAGGCTCGGGTGCCAGCACCTCGCCATCATTGCAAAACCAGCGAATGCGTTTGAACGGACCGCGAGGCGCGGTTTTCATCGCTTCGATCCAGCCCTTGAACAAGGCAGGATCGCCGTCCGCCCATACTGGCGCGGCGCCAATGCCAAAGGCAAGCAACGAAATGAGCAACCACAACAGCAAGCGCATCGCGGGCATGACAGACTCCAGGAACCTTTGCCGTCCATGTAACGCCGGCGATCGAAAAATGTCCAGCATGCCGTTCTCATCAGGATCGTATGAGGCATGCTCGGGCGGTCTCAACGGCCTGTGCCTGTGGTGGGCACACTCATCGCGCGCACCACCCTACGAAGATACTGACCTGTAGGGTGTGCGGCGTCAGCTGCGCACCGGATGCCCGGCAGTGGTGGGCACACTGC
>CAZQXF010000206.1:0-3116 GCA_964596975.1 uncultured Thiotrichales bacterium
AGCGCCATCGACGGATCATCCATGGCATCGATGTACAATTCCTGCGCCTTGAGCGCAGAAATGATTTCATACTCGCTCAACCCTTCCGGGTGAGCGTGTAGCAACGCCAGCACCGGCGCCATCATCGGGTTTTCTCGCATCGGCTCCCTGCCCCGAACTACGCCGCAATTCCCTGACTCGCCAGATACTCGTCATAGCTACCCTGGAAATCGACCAGCCCGGAAGGTGTCATTTCAATGATCCGGGTCGCCAGCGAGGAGACAAATTCGCGATCGTGGCTGACGAAAAACAGCGTACCGGGATAATTCTCCAGCGCCAGATTCAGCGACTCGATCGACTCCATGTCGAGGTGATTGGTGGGCTCGTCCATCACCAGAATATTCGGCTTCTGCAACATCAGCTTGCCAAACAGCAAGCGCGCCTGCTCGCCACCGGAAACAACATTGACCGGCTTCTTGATCTCATCCTGAGAAAACAGCATCCGCCCCAGCGTACCGCGAATGGCTTGCTCATCGTCATCCTCCCCACGCCACTGCGTCATCCAGTCGATCAGGGAGATTTCCTCGGCAAATTCATCGGCATGATCCTGAGCGAAATATCCGATACTCGCATTTTCCGACCATTTGACATTGCCACCATCCGCTTCGAGATCACCCACCAGGGTGCGTAACAAAGTCGTCTTGCCAATACCGTTGGGGCCGATGATCGCAATACGCTCACCCACTTCGACCATCAGGTTCAAGTCGGAAAACAATGGTTTGTCGTAGCCCTTGGTCAACCCTTCCACCTCGACCGCCAAGCGAAACAGCTTCTTGTTCTGCTCGAAGCGGATATAGGGATTGACGCGACTGGAGGGCTTGACCTCATCGAGCTTGATTTTCTCGATCTGCTTCGCCCGTGAGGTGGCTTGCCGCGCTTTCGAGGCATTGGCCGAAAAACGGCTGACGAAACTCTGCAACTCGGCAATCTGCGCCTTCTTCTTTGCATTATCTGCCAGCAAACGCTCACGCGCCTGCGTCGCCGCCGTCATGTATTCATCATAGTTACCGGGATACATCCGCAGCTCGCCATAATCCAGATCTGCCATATGCGTGCAGACACTGTTCAGAAAATGACGATCATGGGAAATGATGATCATCGTGCTCTGGCGCTCGTTCAGCACACCTTCGAGCCAGCGGATGGTATTGATATCCAGGTTATTGGTCGGCTCGTCCAGCAACATGATATCCGGATCGGCAAACAACGCCTGCGCCAGCAATACCCGCAGCTTCCAACCCGGCGCAACCGCACTCATTGGCCCGTTATGCTGCTCGATGGGAATATCCAGCCCCAACAACAACTCACCCGCCCGCGACTCCGCCGTATAGCCATCCAACTCGGCAAACTCCACCTCCAGATCCGCCACCCGCATGCCATCCTCCTCACTCATCTCCGGCAGAGAATAAATGCGATCACGCTCCTGCTTCACCTTCCACAGCGCCTCATGACCCATAATGACCGTATCGATGACACTGTATTCCTCAAACGCGAACTGATCCTGGCGCAGTTTGCCAACTCGCTCATTCTCATCGACGCTGACCGACCCCGACGTCGGCTCCAGATCACCGCCCAGAATTTTCATGAAAGTGGACTTACCGCTGCCATTGGCACCGATCAAACCATAACGGTTGCCATTGCCAAACTTGACGGAGATGTTTTCAAACAAGGGCTTTGCCCCAAACTGCATGGTGATATTTGCTGTAGAAATCAAGACGCTCTGTACTCGGAAAAATGTTGCAAGGAAACGCGCCGGCGGTGGCTGGTCAGCCCTGCCGCGCAGGAAGCCGGGTAGTGTCTCACAGGATGGGGGTTGGGGGAATGCTTCGGCTTCGCTCAGCAACCGTGCTTCGGCCCCTTGCTCCGTGGAATATAGATATCCACTCCCCGAATCGTATCGAACAACAGACTGAGCTGGGGTAGCGCGGGGTAACGCGTGTCTTCGTGACTATCAGCCTCATCCCCTTCCCTGCCTTGCTGCCGCTCGGGTGCGACGAGCGTGAGGTCTACTGGCAGCCGGTCGATATCGATATTGGATAACGCAGCTGGCGGCAGGTCTTTGAGTGTGATGGTAATGTTGCTGCCGGGCGTCAGCAGTTCGTCGATTTCATGCGCGTAGGTTTCCGGCCCTTCGATGCGCCAGATGGCGATGTCCTGAATATCGCGATTGGTAATTTCCAGGCGCATATCGACTTTTTCTTCCTCGCCCTCCTCGCGCTTGGTGACTTGGATATGAAAATCCATCTTGCGCTGCATCATCAGGCGGCTGGCATCACTGAGCGGGAGGTTGTTTTCGGTGTTGAGATAACAGTCGAGTATCGACACCCAGCCAGTCGAATACTCCTTGAGCACACCCGCATATTCGATGCGCTGGCCATTTTCCTTGCCCGCTTCGACGACGACCCGGTGGTTGATGTAATGCTCCATGACCGGGTCATAGGCGGCGGTGCTGACGATGCCGATGGCGCTGTGACGTATCTTTTTGAGGTAGTCTTCCTGCCCCTTCAAAAAAGCCGTAGAGGCTTTTTTTTGCACCCGGCTCAGCAGCAACCCGATCGACTCGTCGATGGCTTCGCGAAACGACACCATGAAATTGCGCAGTGACCGTTTCATGCGGCGGAAAATACCGGGATGTTTGGTGCGCTTGATCTCCTTCAGACGGCGCTTCTGGTTTTTTGGCGTCAGCTCATCATGAAAGCGGTAGATGACATCGATGTCACTCATCTGCTCGGCGAAAATAATATAGCTCGTCAACAGATTGCCGCGGCGGTTGGTATAGGGACGGCTGAAAATCAACTCGATGGCATTGGCGAAGAGATTCATTTTTCCCCAGATGCGTTTGCCGGATTCCAGCCTCGTCGTTACATGAAATCCACGCAGATCCTTCAGCACCCGATCAAGGCGGCGATGCTGCATCACACTGCCAACCAGCGCACCGAGAAAAACCAGCAGAATGCTGAAAAAAAGTACTTTATCCATCAACCAAGTTCCTTGCCATAGGTAAATCCATTGCGGTTCATTTCCTTCCGTTTGGTTCCTCCGACCCCGGCCCCTTCGGCTCCGCTCAGGGACCTCCTTTG
>CAZQXF010000206.1:3216-5438 GCA_964596975.1 uncultured Thiotrichales bacterium
AGGGAGCTACTTCCGAACCGTTCCCTGAGCGGAGCCGAAGGGAGCTACTTCCGAACCGGTCCCTGAGCGGAGCCGAAGGGGCCGGAGCCGAAGCACGGTTGCTGAGCGGAGCCGAAGCAAGCACCTCAACATCAACCTTGTCACTTTTCCCATCGTCATCAATGGCAATAATCTGATGCTTCCCCGCGCGACGAAACGGATGCGACACCACCGTTCCCGCTGCGGTGGTGTAGTGCAGCTTGCCATCAATGTACCAACTTGTCCGCCCGGTCGCGCCAGCCGCTCGCAGATTCACGACCGGCAGCTTGCCCGGTGCGGCGGCGCGCAGGCTGCTGTGCTTTTCGACACCGACGATCCGCAATGTGGCCCGAAGCTGCCCGGCGGACGCAGGGCAAGCCGGATCAAGCGTTGGCAACAAATGGCTGATCCGCTGCGATGGCAGCACCCAGGGCTCGACCGCCAACGGCCACAGCGCCGCTGCCTTGCGCTCCGGCGTCGCCAGCCCGCAACGTCCATCGACACGCAGGCCAGTTGCCGGGTTGATCCAGTAAACAGCCGGGTTGGTGGCAAAGGGGCTGCGCAAATCCGGCAGCGTCGGGGGAATCTGCTGATCCAGAATCCAGGCCTTGCGTTGCCGATAGCAATGCTCGGCCGGCGTCTCATCGGCAGCCAACCCCAGTGGCCAGCAAATCATTTTCTGCTGCACCGAAGCGGGTTTCGCCGCTGGCCGTGACGGCCCTGCGGGCAGCAGATGAAACAACTGAAACATCAGTGGCGCCGCCGTCTTGCCACCCCAATGCCCCGGCATCGGCGTGCCATCTGGCCGCCCGATCCAGACCCCCACCGTCCATGTGCCGTTGCTGCCAATGGCCCAGCTGTCGCGATAGCCATAGCTGGTGCCGGTCTTCCAGGCAATGTCGTGCTGCTGCACGGTGAGCGTATCACGCAGCCGCCCCGGTTCCGGCGTCTGGCGAAGCATCTCGCCCACAATCCATGCCGCTCCGGCTGAGAGCAAGCGTCGCGGCGTGGCCACATCGCCTGGTCGAAACCGCAACCCGGCGACCTCACCCTGGCTTGCAAGACTGCGATACGCCGCCACCAAGGCTTCCAGCGAGGTTGCCGCGCCACCGAGAATCACCGACAAGTTTGGCGCGGCATCCTTGGGCAAGCGCAGATCGAGCCCCGCATTTTGCAACTGCGCAACGAAGCGGTGGGGCCCCAAATGTTCCAGCAGATTGACCGCCGGCACGTTCAACGACTGCTGCAATGCGTGGCTGACGCTGACCGGCCCGGAAAAACCATGCTCGAAATTGGCCGGACGATACCGGCTTCCCAACCGTGGCGCATCGACCAGCAACGATTCCGAATGAATCAGCCCGGCGTCAAGCGCAAGCCCATACAAAAACGGCTTCAGCGTAGAGCCGGGGGAACGGGATGCGCGCACCATATCCACCTGCCCATAGCGCCGGTCATCGAAAAAATCAGCTGACCCCAAATAAACGCGCACCGCCGCAGTGGCATTGTCGACCACCAGCACCGCCGCCGAACTATGCAGCGGCAGGCGCCGCATGTAATTTTGTAACGTTGCACGCGCACGCGACTGCAATGCCGCATCCAGCGTGGTGTCGATCAGCCGCTCAGCCGGATATGTCTGCACCATGCGCCGCGCCAGCAACGGTGCCCGCATCGGCTGCGTCAGCACATATCCCGCCACCTGCTCGCGCCGGGCTTCCGTCACCGCCTGCCGTGACCAGATCCCCTGCTCCGCAAGACGATCGAGCACTTTATCTCGCGCTGCCTGCGCTCGCTGGGGATGCCGATCAGGGCGCAGCCGCGATGGCGCCTGCGGCAGTACAGCCAGCAAAGCAGCCTCTGCCCGGGTGAGATCCTGCGGTGATTTCTGCAACCAGGCATGGCTCGCCGCAGCAACACCCTCCAGCGTGCCACCGAAAGGGGCATGGTTGAGGTAGATTTCCAGAATTTGCCGCTTGCTCAAATGGAATTCGAGTTGCAGCGCCCTCAGTATCTGCACCAGCTTACCCGCCAGCGAACGCGGCGGGTGGTACAGCAGCCGCGCCACCTGCATGGTCAGCGTCGAACCGCCAGAGACGATGCGCCCGCTGGTTAGATTCTGCCAGGCCGCACGCAGTAACGCCGCCGGATTGATGCCGGGATGCCAGTAGAACCAGCGATCCTCGTAACCCAGCAGCGCTTCAAGGTAG
>CAZQXF010000207.1:0-5357 GCA_964596975.1 uncultured Thiotrichales bacterium
GCTCGTATTCGCGCTTGTTGTCTTCCAGGCTCTTGAGCTTGTAGCGGCAGGAGCCAAAGGCGCCGGAGGGTGTGCTGCGCAATGCGGCAATGGCCTCGTCGGATTCCTGGCTGGTGTCGATCATCTCTTCGGTGAGTGCGCCGATAATGCCGTTGAGGCCGGCGTAGACGGTACCGATCTTGTCAGGGTGCTTGCGCGCGGTTTCGATAACGCCGCAGGCGGAAGCATTGATTACGGCGGTGACACCACCGGATTGTGCATAGAAAGCATTCTTGGGCATGTTGATACCTCTGAAATTCGGGTGTATGGCAACAAACAGCACGGAGCCAGCATCATCATGTGCTGGCTCCGGTCGTGCTGATGATCAGCTGTTGAGGCTCTGATAGTAGTCCATCAGGATCTTGGCCACTTCTGGGCGGGAAAACTCTTTCGGCGGCGCGATGCCCTGGCCGAGCATTTCGCGAACCTTGGTGCCGGACAGCAGAACGAAGTCTTCCTTGGTGTGATCGGGTGCTTCGCACATCATCACGACCTTGTTGAGCTTCTTCGAGTAGGCGGTGTGATCGGCACGGAAGATCTCGATATCGAGGGCACCCTCTGGCACCTCTTCGTCGAAAATGGTCTGTGCGTCGAAAGCACCGTAGTAGTCGCCAACACCGGCATGGTCACGACCGATGATGAAGTGGGTTGCGCCCATGTTCTGGCGGAACAGGGCATGCAATACCGCTTCGCGTGGCCCGGCATAGAGCATGTCGAAACCGTAACCGGAAATGATCACGCTGTTCGGTGGGAAGTAGAGTTCAACCATCTTGCGGATAGCGGCATCACGTACATCGGCCGGGATATCACCGGGCTTCAGCTTGCCCAGCAGCATGTGGATGACGAGACCATCGGCACCGATGCGATCCATGGCGATATGACAGAGTTCCTCATGGGCGAGGTGCATTGGGTTGCGGGTCTGGAAGGCGACGACCTTGTTCCAGCCACGCTCCGCGATCTCGTTGCGGATCTCCACCGCGGTGCGGAAAGTGTCTGGGAAATCTTTTTCGAAGTAGGAGTAGTTCAGTACCTGAATCGGGCCGGAGATAGCGAAACGGCCAACGGACATGAATGCGGCAACCCCTGGGTGCTCCATGTCGGTGGTACGGTAGACTTTCTCGGCGATGACATTCATGTCGTCGTCAGAGAATTCTTCGATGGCTTCGACATCCATCACGGCCAGTACGGGGTGGCCTTCGACATTGGGGTCACGTAACGCGACGCGCTTGGCGCCTTCGATCGGCGAAGGATCCTCGACCATGTTCAGTACGGGAGTCGGGAAGAATACACCCGAGCTGGTGTGCATGTTGTCGGCAACGTTGAGTGCGTCGGCGCGATTCATGTAGCCGGTCAGCGGGTTGAAATACCCACCGCCGAGCATGACCGCGTTGCCGGCAGCGGCCGAGCTGATGATGATTGAAGGCAGTGACTCCGCCTCCTTGGCAAGTGCCTCACGGGCCGCGTCGTCGGCGACGTAAAGTGGATTCAGTGTATCGGAGCCATGTGGCTTGATCATGTTCAACCTCCATCAGAAATGGCGAAAAAGGAAACGCATGGAGTGCAGGGCAGCCGCTCGCCCGGACTGGCCGGCTGCAACAAAGTGCCTTATGCGGATAAAAAACCCGCGTGATTGTGGACGATTTGGCGTTTTATTGCCAGATGAATGGGCTTATCAAGGTATAAGTCTGGCTGATCAAGGATTGCGGGCGCGGGAACGTTGTTCGCTGCTGGTTTCCTGCCGTGCAAAATGTTCGATTTCGGTCGCGATCTGGCGTGAAAAACGCGCCAGTGCGCGGCTCTGTGCAGCCACATAGGCACTGTAGTCGTTGCCTTCGACCGGCTCGTGGACCGATGTCTGCCGGGCTGCCAGTTCCCTGCGGCTCTTGCGGCTGAGGAGTTGCCAGCGCGCGCGCAGCAGCACCTCCTTGCCGAGCTTGCCGTCAAAGCGCGACACATTGATGCGTACCTGATAGTCGGGACGCAGACGGCTCTCCCACGGGTAGGTATAGATCTGGTTGGAGCCGAGCAGAACCACCAGATTGTCCGCGAGAATGCGTAGAAAATCATCATCGAGGCGTCCTCCCCACTGGTGGAAATCGGCGACGTTGATCTTGTTATTGTGCTCACGCGTGACTACCTGGGGCCGCTGCAGCACTTTCGGGAAATCGAGGGGGCCGATGCCGACTTTAACGGGGGGATACAGTGGGTGGGTCGGGCTGGCATCGATGGTCGCGTTCAGCGCGTAGAAATGCGTTGGCGCCTCGTGAACCGCGCAAGCGGAGATGGTGAGGGCCAGGATGGCGGACAGGAGATGCTTCAACGGGTTTTTCATGGTGTTTCCAGAGTCTTGCCGTAGAGCAGTGCGTTGGGATGGCGTTCAAGGTAGTCGGTCAGCGCTTCGAAGGAGTTGACGGCCGAAGAGAGCTGGTCGATAAGGCGACGGATGTCATATACCAGTGGAGAATCCTCGGACAGTGTCGCATCAGCGGTAGCGAGAGTTTTTTCCATCTGCGCGAGTGTGCCCGCGACCCGTTGAGACAGTTCCGGCACGCTGCGGTTGAGCTTTTGGCTGATCTCATTGGTATTGGCGAGTAACTGTCGCAGGTTGGACATCGCCTGTTTCGATTCGCTCGATGCCAGCATCTGCTTCAGTTCCTGAATGGTACCGCGTAGATCGTTGGCAATCTCAACGAAGGGGATTTCGCCAGCCTTGTCGAGCAAGTCGGTGATATTGCGGGTGATCTTGTCGAATGCGCCAGGCACGGTGGGAAATGCGCGAAATGGGCCGTTCTGCACGATTTTGGCGGGAGGGACATTGTCGTGGAAATTGAGGTCGACATAGAGCTGCCCGGTCAACAGGTTGCCGGGGGCGAGTTGGGCGCGCAGGCCGCGTTGCACCAGCGTCTCCAGGACCAGTTCGGTGCTGTCGATTTTCCCGGTGACGGTGATCAGGTCGGGGTGTAGCGCGATCAGTACCGGGATGGTTACCTCCAGCGTGTGGTGATCCATCTGCAAATCGATGTCGATGACTTCGCCAACCTTGATGCCCCGAAATTCCACCGGTGCGTTGACGGTCAGGCCGCGAATCGAGCTGTCAAAATAGAGGACATAGTACTCGGTCAGCGACCAGGGTTTGTTTTCGATGCTTTCTCTGTCTGGCAACAGGGCAAACCGTTCGCCGCCCTCGGTTGCTGCGCCGGTTTCGAGATTGAGCGGGGTATCGACGGCGATGCCGCCGGTCAGTAGCGATGCGAGGGACTCCAGCCTGGCGCTGACGCCATCGGCGGTGAGTTTCAGGTCGAAGCCACTGGCGTTCCAGAAGCGGCTGTTTTTGCGGATCAGCTTGTCGTATGGGGCATTGATGAAGATATTGATCACCACGGAGCGACCATTGCTGTCGAGGTGATACCCGGTCACTTCGCCCACCTGTATCTGTCGATAGTAAACGCCGGAGCCGATATCGAGGGAGCCAAGGCTGTCGGCAGTCAGCACGTAGCGTTTGCCTTCAGCATCTGATTGCACGGCCACGGCTTCGTCTAGCCCCATGTAATGGCTCATCGCCGAGCCGTCGCCCTTGCCGGGGTCCATCGCGATATAGATACCGGAAATCAAGGTGTTGAGCCCGGAAATGCCTTTCGGATTGATGCGTGGGCGTACGATCCAGAAACGAGTCTTGTCATTGAGATGGGTGCCGATCGAGCGTTTCAGTTCCACTGTCACTTCGACCCGGCTGAGGTCGTTATTGAGTTCGATACGCTTGACCTTGCCGACCTCGACATCCTTGTAGCGTACCCGGGTTTTCCCCGGTTCCAGCCCTTCGGCATCGCTGAAGCTGATGACAATGGTCGGCCCCTTGTCGTTGAAGGACTTCCAGATCAGCCAGCCGCCGATCAGCAAGGCAATGATCGGAATCAGCCAGACCAGTGAAAAACGATTATTTTCGCTGACGATGGCTTCAGGTATCTGTTCGGGTCGGGGTTCAGTCATTGCATGCGTCCCAGATCAGGCGTGGATCGAAGCGGTGGGCGGCAAACATCGTCAGTACAACAACGGCTGCAAACGACAGCGAACCGATGCCTGGTTCGATGCTCGCCAGAGAGCCGAACTGCACCAGCGCCGTGAGGATGCCGATCACGAAGATATCCACCATCGACCATCGACCGACGAACTCCGTCAGGCGATACAAGCGGGTGCGATCGACCAGGCGCCAGGTCGATTGGCGCTGCACCGAGATCAGCAGAAAGGCAAGCACGACCATTTTCAATAGTGGAATGAAAATGCTGGCCACGAAAACGATCAACGCCAGTGGCCACATGCCTTCCTCGATCAGCTGGACGACCCCTTCGAGGATGGTCGCCGGCTCACCCTTGCCAAGCCAGACAACGCTCATGATCGGATAGATATTGGCGGGGATATACAGCACGATTGCCGCAATCAGATAGCACCAGGTATCGCGGATACTGCCGGGAATGCGCGAATGAATGTGCGCGCCACAGCGGGGGCATTCGATACGTTCATATTGGCTGGCTGGTCTGCGCGCCAGCGCGTGACAGACGTGACAGGAAACCAATCCTGCCTGGGCTGCGGTCACGGTCTGCATCGTCGATCCAGGTGATGCCAGATGAGATGGGGGTCGAGTGAGGTCGAAAGCGCCGCCAGCACGATGATCAACAGGCTGAAGGCATACATGGCCGGGCCGGGAATGACGGTTGCGATGTCCCCCAGTTTGACCACGGCGACCAGCGTGGCAAGCATGAAGACTTCTAGCATGCCCCAGGGCTCGGTGCTTTGCAGATACCGGAATACGTGAATGCTGAAGCGTGGCTGCTTACCGAATTTCAGTGGTGCCAGAAGGTAGAGTATGGCCAGCAGACTGAATAACGGGAACAGAAACGTCGTGGCAAATACCAGCAGTCCGAGAAAAGGGTTCCCGTCCTGCCACAGAATCAGGCTGCTCGACAACAGGCTGCTGTCCTGCACGCGGCCTTGCGCATTGAGCGCGAGAAATGGGAGTAGGTTGCTGACGAAAAACAGCAGCAGACCGGAAATCGCCAGCGCCAGACTGCGGTCGATACTGTTGCGGCTATAGCGTTGCAGGGTGGCGCCACAGCGTACGCAGCTGACCTTGCCAGACTTCCGATCGGATGGCAGCCGCTGCAGCAGATCGCAGTCATGGCAGGCAATCAGTGTCGTATTGCAGGAATTTGTCATTACAGACGGCTTATTGGTTGAGGATTATTGTCTAAGCAAGTATAGCCTGATGAGGCAGGAGAACGCGCAGTTGCCCTTGTTTCGCAGTGCCCGCCGAATACTTGCTG
>CAZQXF010000208.1:0-5327 GCA_964596975.1 uncultured Thiotrichales bacterium
AGGCCGGTGGCACGGCCGCATTTGTCGATGCCGAGCATGCGCTCGATCCCGACTATGCCCAGAAGCTGGGCGTCGATATCGACGAGCTGCTGGTGTCGCAGCCGGATACCGGCGAGCAGGCGTTGGAGATTACCGACATGCTGGTGCGTTCCGGCTCGGTTGATATCGTCATTGTCGATTCGGTGGCAGCGTTGACGCCGAAGGCCGAGATCGAGGGCGATATGGGCGACTCCCACGTTGGGCTGCAAGCGCGCCTGATGTCGCAGGCCTTGCGCAAGCTCACTGCCAATATCAAACGTTCCAATACGCTGGTGATCTTCATCAACCAGATTCGCATGAAGATCGGCGTCATGTTCGGTTCGCCCGAGACCACCACCGGCGGCAATGCACTGAAGTTCTACTCGTCGGTACGCCTGGACATCCGCCGTATCGGTGCCATCAAGAAGGGTGACGAGGTCATCGGCAACGAGACACGGGTCAAGGTGGTCAAGAACAAGGTAGCGCCACCATTCAAGCAGACCGAATTCCAGATACTCTACGGCGAAGGCATTTCCCGTCTTGGTGAAGTCATCGACATGGGTGTCAAGGAAGGGCTGGTGAACAAGGCGGGTGCCTGGTATAGCTACAACGGCGAGCGCATTGGTCAGGGTAAGGAGAATGTTCGCACCTACCTGAAGGAGCATCCGGAGATGGCGGCGGAAATTGAAAACCTGTTGCGTGAGAAGTTGCTGCCGAAATCAGTCGCCGAAGAAGCCGCGCCAGCCGAGGAGTAGCGCGGAATTGCATAGCGCCGCGCAGCGGCGACAGAAGCAGGGATGATGCTCAGGCGTAAGCTCTACAAGGTCATGGAAATGCGGGATGGCGATTCGACGCTGTCCCTGGCCGTCAACTGGTTCATCATGGTGCTGATCCTGGTGAACGTGCTGGGCGTGATTCTCGAAACGGTCGATGCGTTGCACGCGCAGTGGCACGCCTGGTTTTTTGCGCTGGAGATTTTCTCGGTGGCGGTATTCACCGCTGAGTATGTAACCCGTCTCTGGGTCTGTGTCGAATCGGGGCATTTCAGTGATGGTTGGCATGGCCGTTTGCGTTACGCGCTGACGCCGATGGCGATTATCGATCTGCTCGCCATACTGCCCTTCCTGATGCAGATGTTCCTCACCATCGATACGCGAATTCTGCGTGTTTTCCGATTGCTGCGGGTATTCAAGCTGTCGCGGCATTTCACCATGCTGGGGGTACTCGGCGTTGTCTTGCAGCGCGAAGTCAAAACCTTGCTGTCGGCCATCTTTATCATGCTCGTGCTGGCGATCTTGTCGGCTTCCGGCATTTATCTGGCCGAGCACAAGGTTCAGCCCGAGGCTTTTGGCAGCATTCCGCAGGCAATGTGGTGGGCGGTGGTTACGCTGACGACCGTTGGATATGGAGACGTGGTGCCCCAAACCAATGTCGGGCGTCTGTTTGGTGCATTCATTACGATGATCGGCGTCGGCATGGCCGCCTTGCCTGCGGGCATCATCGCTTCCGGCTTTACCGGTGAAATCGAGCGTCGGCGTGAGCGTTACGAAACCTTGGCGCGGAGCCTGTTAAAGGATGGCGTGCTCGACGAAAAGGATCGCAAGACGCTGATCAAGGCGCGGGAAGATTGGGGCATCGATCGTGGTGATGCCCAGCAGATTCTGCGCAAGGCGGTCGTCGAATCGGAACTGCTGCATGAAAGCCCAGTCGTCTGTCCGCATTGCAAGAAGCCGCTCGCTGGCAGTGTTCGCCACCACGCCAAGTAAGCGCTGTCATCCCGCTCCCCGGACCAAGCAGTTGACCCGCATTGCTGCCGCAGTTTTTCCCGCTGCTGGTTGGTATTGGGTGCATGCCGGAATTGCCTCGGGGCAACGGGTTCGAAATACGCAACCGGATGGCGGATTGACAGGGGATGGCAGATCTCCATGCAGTGTCGAGCCCAGGGTGATTCGCTCTCGCTCCGCGGCAGGATCTGGCCGTGGAATCGCTGCCAGAAGGGCGCGCGTGTAAGGGTGCTGCGGTTGTTCGAACAGCCGCGTCGCAGGCCCGCTTTCCATCAGCTTCCCCAGATAGAGCACGATCATCTGATCCGCCAGATGCTGCACCACACGCAGGTCGTGCGAGATAAACAGCATCGCCAGATTGCGCTCGTGCTGCAAGCGGCCCAGGAGGTTGATGATCTGTGCCTGAATGGAGACATCCAGCGCCGATACCGGTTCATCGCAGATCAGAATCGCTGGTTCCGACACCAGCGCGCGGGCAATGCTGATGCGTTGTGCCTGGCCACCAGAGAATTCATGCGGATAGCGGTGCAGCGAAGCTTCCGGCATGGCGACATCGTCCAGTGCCTGTTCGATACGGCGCTGCCGCTCGGCAGCTGAAAGCTCTGGATTCAGTCCACGCAGTGGCTCGGCCAGAATCTCGCCAATGGTCATCCGTGGATCGAGGGCGTCCAAAGGGTCCTGGAAGATATACTGCATATGCCGGGCGGCGAAGCGGATGCGCTGTTGCGGACGGGCTGGCAGTGCTTCGCCGCGCAAGAAAACATCGCCACCAGTGGCCGGCAGTAGACCGCAGATAGCCTTCGCGAGTGTGGATTTGCCGCAGCCAGACTCACCCACGACGGCGAGTGTTTCACCGGGCTGTAGCTGCAGTGACACATCGTCGATGGCGGTGAGCTGTTCGTGACGTGATAGGGAATAGCGAACGGTCAGATGCGAAACGCGAAGAAGCGGGGAAGAGTCCAAGGTTTGATCCTGGCGCCGAGAATCGGGGCTGTCACAATGCATGTGTGCGGCAGTCTGAAGCCCTGCATCCCTCAATGCAAGTGGTGGCGGGATTTGCCCGCCACCGTTATCGACATAGCGTCGAAGGTGTTGGAAAGCGGCTATTGCTTGGTGAAAGTGAACGCTTCGCCATCCCGTTTCACCGTCACCTGAGCGCGCTCGAAGCGGTATTCTTCACCATCTTCCAGCTTGTGCAGATCGCCTGCGCAGCTTGCGGTCAAATCCCGCAGGACACCGCAATGAACAACGCCGAGTGTATCGTAGGTGTTGGGCGTGAGCGTGACGCTTTCGGCCATGATAACCCTCCTTTCGTTGACGATTAACAACACCCATAGAGTGGTGTCATAGCCGGGTTA
The DNA here is from genome assembly GCA_964596975.1 of uncultured Thiotrichales bacterium. GTDB lineage: Bacteria > Pseudomonadota > Gammaproteobacteria > UWMA-0217 > UWMA-0217 > JALSHZ01. The sequence continues at coordinate 3,161 of CAZQXF010000208.1, forward strand.
TTTCAAGAAAATACCAATAGAATCATTGGATTATGGGAATATTTCCCGAGGTTCCCGCTGTTGCCGCCGGGCTGACCTGAACATTGCCTTCGATGAATGTGGTTTATCCCACGGATCGCGCAAACAGGGTTACAGCCAGCAGGATTGTCGCCATCAGCAGGAAGCCGAGCTGATGTGTTCGCTCCTGGCGTTGGCCAGCGACCTGCATGGCGATAACCGCTTGCAAGAAGTAGTAAGCCGCGAAGGCTTGTGACGCGTAGGTGATGATTTCGAAGATATTGGCGTTCCACACCAGGGCGATGGCGAGACCGATGACGACCGGGTAGGTGAGCCGTTGGTGAATGCGACCGCCGCTCTCTTCCAGCACCAGTCCGCCAGCGCCGGCCGTGTCGGCGATAGCGGCGCTGAACTGGGCCATGACGGCGCCGATGACCAGGATGGCGGGCATTGCGATGGCGACGTAGCCGGTGAGCTGGATCAGGGCGGTTTCCTCCACGGCACCGATTTTGAGGTGCACCAGCAGGGGTGTAATGAGCGCGATGAAACTGACGTAGATCAGTCCGGAAATCAGTTGCGCCAGTTTCATGCCGCGAATGCGTAACTCGGCGGAATAGGCTTTGCCCATGTAGCGCACGGTTTCGAATCCTTGCACGACCAGTAACGTGCCCGCCAGCATGCGCCATTTTTCCAGCGTATCGATTTCGTAGTTCGGGCTTGGAAAGGCGAAGGGATGGCTGCTGTCAAATATGGCGAGGCCCAGCAGCATTGCAGTGATGACGGCCAAGTTCAACGTCACGGTGAATTTTTCCAGCCATTCCAGTCCGTGCAGGCCACGGAAGAAGCCGACGAAGCCGATAAAGGCGAGCAGCGTTGTGGTCAGGGCGCGAGCCGTAGTCTCGTTTTTCAGGCCAAGTGGTTCCAGCAGATAGGCTGCCAGCAGGCTGACATAGAACGCGACAGAGATGATATAGGCGAAGCTGAGGGTATATGAGGCAAGCTGGTCGATACGTGCCACTGTGGGGGATGCCCGATGGGCGTCGAGCAGGGGTTCGGTGTACGCAATGTTGTAGCGAATCACTGCGCCGATGAACCAGGCAAGCACGACAATGAGGAGCATGGCGGCCGCCGCGATCGGCCCGGCAATGTCGCGGAGCAGCGGTGCAACCACGAGATAGCCGCTGCCGATGATCGAGGCCAATGGGGTGATAGTGACACTCCACAGCGGGCTGCGGCGCATCGCTGGGCTGTTCAGCAGTAACATGGCGATGATCGTGGTGGCGATCAGCAGCCAGTCGGTGGTGGTCAGGTTGGAGAGTGTCATGCTCTGTGGTTCAGTGATCGGGGCATGGAGTTTAGCAACCGCAGCGGGGTAGGGGCATTTCTTGCAGTAGAATGGGGGCAACTCGGCTCAGGTAAAGCGCTTCCCATGGATATCGCATCGAACTTGCTGGTGGTGGTTGTGGTGACGGTTGTGCTCTACGATTTCACCAATGGTTTCCACGATGCCGCCGATATGGTGGCCACCGCCATTGCTTCTCAGGCAATGGCGGCGTCGGTAGCGATTGTGCTGGTCAGCCTGTTCACCTTTCTCGGGCCATTTCTGGTGGGGCTGGCGGTCGCCGATACCGTTGGCACCTTCGTCGATATTTCCGCAGTGCCACCTCATTTTGGCGAAAGCGTGGTCATTGCCGCGCTGCTGGCGGCGGTCAGCTACAACATCATTACCTGGCGGCTGGGATTTCCGTCTTCATCGTCGAACTCACTGGCGGGTGGTTTGGTGGGTGCCGGCCTGCTGGCCGTTGGCAGCGGCCACATCAACTGGGGAGTGCAACTGCTGGCCGAAGGGCGGCTCGATGGCGTGATGAAGGTGATCGCCGGGTTGTTTGTGTCGCCACTATTCGGCTTCGTGATCGGCTTCCTGTTGTGCAAGGCCATGCACCGGATGCTGCGCCGCGCGCGTACTTCGTTGCGACCGTTGTTCGTTGCCTCGCAATACTTCAGTGTGGCCTGGCTTGGTTTCTCGCATGGCGCCAACGATGCGCAAAAGGGCATGGCGATCATCGGCATGATGTTGCTGGCCACTGGGCGCAGCGAGACGTTTTCGGTGCCTGTCTGGGCGATTCTGTTGTGTGCTACAGCGATTACGATCGGCACATTGTTTGGCGGG
>CAZQXF010000209.1:0-5269 GCA_964596975.1 uncultured Thiotrichales bacterium
ATTTCTGGAGCTGCAGGGCCAACAACGTGCTGTCGACTACCTGGTTCTTGATCGGAACCAGTTCAGTGATGCCGTCAACGTGACGGACGATGAAATAAAGGCATATTACGAGAAGAACGCATCACGCTTTATGACGCCCGAGAAGATCAAGCTGGAATATCTTGAACTCAATCGGGAAAAAATGGCTGAGTCCGTTGCCGTCGACGATGCCGAGATCCGGGCAGCCTACGAGCGCGACAAACAGCTCTATAAGACACCGGAAACGCGCACTGCCAGTCATATTCTGATCAAGTCGTCGCCAACAGATGATGATGAAAAGAAAAAAACGGCCGAGGAAAAGGCGCAATCGGTCTATCAGGAATTAAAGGGTGGTCTCGATTTTGCGACTGCCGCGAAGAAGTACTCTGATGACACGTTGTCGCGCGACAGCGGCGGTAGTCTCGGCAGTCTTTCGCGAGGAGATATGCCAAAGGCGTTCGAAGAAGCGTTATTTGCCTTGAACGTGGGGGAGGTCAGTGCGCCGGTAAAAACCGCACAAGGTTTTGAAATCATCCGTCTGGATAAGATCGAGGGCGGTCAACAGAAATCGTTTGACGAGGTCAGCAAACAGATTCTTGCCGATATTCGCGCCAATGAGGTTGATAGCCGGTTCAGTGATTTGTCGGATCAGCTCGTGACGCTCACTTATGAAAATCCCGAGTCGCTCGACATTGCGGCTGAAGATTTGGGGCTGGAGATCAAGCAAAGTGACTGGCTTACGCGTGAAGGCGGCAAGGGCATCGCTGCCAACCCCAAGGTATTGGCAGCAGCGTTTTCTGATGATGTGTTGGCGAGCGGACAAAACAGTGAGCTAATCGAACTCGATGATGGCAGCGCGCTGGTGATCCGTGTTAAAGAGCACAAGCCTGCTGCGCCAAGGCCGCTGGCAGAAGTCAGGGATCAAATCGCCGAAATGCTGCGTAATGAAAAATTGGCGACAATGGTGCGCGAAAAAGGCGAAGCCCTGTTGAACAAGCTGGAACAAGGTGAAGGCGACCTTGCCATGGTTGCTGGCGAGGTCAGCGCAACGCTCCGTTCAGCCGAGGTCAGTAGGAAATCTACCGAGCTTGCGCCAGAACTGGCTGGTGCGGTGTTCACAATGCCCGAGCCTGCTGCCGGGAAGGTCGCCTATCGCGGTGTGCCATTGCGCGACGGCAACTACGCACTGGTTGCGTTGAAAAAGGTTACGGTGCCAGCGATATCGGATGACATGCTGGTGAATAATCCTGACATCGCGCGCCTGATTGCCGAATACAACGACAGAAGTTATCAGTCGCTCTACAAGGCAATCGAATCACGCCAGGAGATTCAAGTGTTCTCCGAGCAGCTTCAGTAAAGCGCTCAATAGGGACAGCCACATTACGCCAATACGGTTGGCGTTGATGTAGAGGTCGCCCAATAAAAAACCCTCGAATGGAGACCATTCGAGGGTTTTTTATTGGGCGACGCTGTAATGCAAGATCAGGGGGTCGTCAGCATTGCGACCAGCTGATCTTTGAGGTGCAAGCGGCGTTTCTTGCGTTCTTCGATATACGCATCATCAGGCGTTTCGATGCCTTCTTCAATGCGGTGGATTTCATGATCCAGCTCATGATATTCGTCGAACAGCCGTGCGAAATGCCGATCTGACACTTTCAGTTTGTGAATTTGATCCTTGTATTCAGGCAGTTCATGTACCAAATCGTGCTTTTCTCCAAACATCGTCTATATCCTCTCGTAATGGTTGGCCCGGATTTCCCGCTCGCTGCGGTCATCTTTTTGATGAGATGGGGTGGGGAAATCCGGACTTATAATCTCGTGGAACGAATCTTACATCCATTCGCGAAAAGGGGAATGTCAAAAATCAAAGAAATCAGCGGTCGGAGGTATCGGGGCAGCCACCGGTCGCGACGGTGTGGTAGCCAGCGTCGACGTAGAGAATCTCGCTGGTGATGCCGCTGGCAAGGTCGGAACAGAGGAATGCGCCGGCGTTGCCGACCTCTTCGATGGTGACATTGCGTTTCAGCGGTGCCTGTTTGGCGACTTGATCCTGTAACTGTTTGAATCCGCCGATGCCGGATGCCGCCAATGTGCGGATCGGGCCGGCTGAAATGGCATTGACGCGGATGCCTTCGCCGCCAAGCGTATAGCCGAGATAGCGGACGTTGGCTTCAAGACTTGCCTTGGCCAGTCCCATGACGTTATAGCTCGGCATCGCGCGTTCGGCACCCAGGTAAGAGAGTGTCAAAATGGCGGCATTGCGGTGCTGCATCATCTGTCGTGCGGCCTTGGCGAAGGCCGTCAGGCTGTAGGAACTGATGTCATGGGCGACGCGGAAGCCTTCCCGGGTCACGTTGTCGAGGAAATCACCTTCCAGCAGTTCCTTCGGTGCAAAGGCGACGGAATGCACCAGGATGTCCAGGTGATCCCAGAAATCGTCGAGGTGCTCGAAAACGGCTTCGATGTCATCGTCGCTCTCGACATCGCAGGGAATCATGATGTCGGAGTCGAACTCGGCGGCCAGTTTTTCGATCCGTTCGCCGAGTTTCTTGTTCTGGTAGGTGAAGGCAAGCTCCGCACCTTCGCGGTGCATTGCGCTGGCGATGCCGTAGGCAATGGAGCGATGGCTGGCGACGCCAACGATAAGTGCTTTTTTCCCTTGCAGAAAACCCATGAGGCGCTCCAGGCAGAAGTGCGTATTGAGAAAACCGGTGGTTCTCTCGCCAGTGTACACCCCCCGCTGCCGTCAATGCATGGTTTGGCCACAGGTTTTCCCGAGCACGAGAACGAATGCGAATTTGAAAGCTGCTGCATGTGACGCAGTAAGGGGCAGGTGATACCATCGGTTCATCTTTTTGTTGCTGCCTCGGCTTTATGGAAAACCGTTTTACCGCAAAGGATTTCTACCTGTTCCTAGTGTTGTTCGTGTTGCTGCTCGTGCTGGTGACGACCATGTACATGATCGACCGGCAGTGGGACAAGCTGACGCGGGTCGAAGCTGTCATGCTGGAGCAGGCTGAGGATATTCGCCGGCTTCGTCAGGCTTATACCGAACTGAAGCGCAATATGCAGATTGCGCCAGAGAACGTTGCGAAGACCCCCGATCGAGCCGGTAGCGAAATTCCTGCCGCTTTCCAACGTTCATGGGAGGTGGCGCAGCGGCCCGATTTTGCCGAGGGCGATTGGCTGGTGCGGGCGTTCGGCAATTCGATCAAGACCATCACTCCGCTGGTTTCCTCCGATGTCTACGCCTCGTCGGTACAGGAGTATGTCCTCGAATCGTTGCTGACGCGTAACCCCGAAACGCTCGAATGGCAGGGTTTGCTCGCTGAAGGCTGGCAGGTCAGTGATGACGGCCTGACGATCACCTTCAAGCTGCGGCCTGAGGCAGCATTTTCGGATGGTCATCCGGTGACGGCCGAAGATGTCGTGTTCTCCTACGAGTTCATCATGAATCCGCAGATCAAGGCGCCCCGCGAGCGCGCCTACTACGAAAAGTTGGCGTCAGTGAAGGCGCTGGGGCCGCACGAGGTGGAATTCGTCTTCAAGGAACCTTACTACAACAGCCTCACGCTTGCGGGCGGCATGTCGATCATGGCCAAGCATTTCTACGAGCCGTATCTGGAAAATCCGGAAACATTCAACCAGTCCAAGGGCTTGCTTTTCGGTTCCGGTCCCTACCGTCTCGCTGATCCCAAAGGCTGGACGCCGGATACGGGACTGGTCGAACTGGAACGCAACCCGCGTTACTGGGGGCCGGTGCAGCCGTCGTTCGACCGCATGATCTGGAAGGTCATCGAGAACGAGACCGCCCGCCTCACCGCTTATCGCAATACCGAAATCGACACCTATGCGGCCAAGCCGCGTGAGTACAAGAACAAGCTGTTGAACGATGAGCAACTGATGTCGCGCAGCCAGAATTTTGAATATCTGGCGCCCACGGCCGGTTATCGCTACATCGGCTGGAACCAGAAGCGCAAGGGCGAGCCCACGCGTTTTGCCGATCGTCGCGTCCGTGTGGCAATGACCTACCTGACCGACAAGCGGCGCATTGTCGATGAGATCATGTTGGGGTATGGCGAAGTCGCGGTCGGGCCGTTCAATCCGCAGGGCAAGCAGCATGCCCCTGATCTCAAGCCGCGTCAGTTCAATGTGGACAAGGCAAAAGCACTGCTGCGTGAGGCCGGCTATGAAGATCGTGATGGTGACGGTGTACTCGAAGATGCCAGTGGTAAACCGTTTCGCTTCGAGCTGGTCTATCCGCAGGGCAGCGAGGACTACACGGCGCTGGCGCTGTTCCTGAAAGATTCCTACGCCCGCGCCGGTGTCCAGTTGGTGCCCAAGCCCACCGAGTGGTCGGTGATGCTCGACCTGCTGGACAAAAAGGATTTCGAGGCCATCAGCCTGGGCTGGTCGGCCAGTCTGGAGAGCGATCTGTATCAGATCTTCCACAGCGACCAGGCCAAGAACAACGGCGACAATTTCATCAACTACAGCAACCCCAAGCTCGACGCCTTGATCGAGAAGGCGCGTGCCACCGTCGATGAAGCGCAGCGCATGCCGCTGTGGCAGGAGGCCGAGCGCGTGATCTACGAAGACCAGCCCTATACCTTCCTGACCCGCGGCAAGTCGCTGGTGCTGGTTGATCAGCGCATGAAGAATGTCCAGGTCACGCCACTGGGGCTGAATGTCAGCGAGACGCCGATCGGCTGGTACGTGCCGGCGGAATTGCAGAAATACAAATAGGGCAGGGAAGACAAGCATGTTGAGCTACATCCTGCGCCGCCTGCTGCTGATGATCCCTACCTTGCTGGGTATTTCGCTGGTGGTGTTCATCACCATGGCGGCCGCGCCGGGCGGCATCTCGTCGCAGGCGCTGATCGACGACTTCGGCCTCAATCCACAGGAGAAACAGGCGCTACAGGAATACTACAACCGCCGCTACGGGCTCGACCAGCCGGCGCCGATGCAGTACTTGCGCTGGCTGAACAACGTCTCGCCGATCGGTTTTGAAATGGATGAGGACGGTGCCTTCGGCCGTTTTTCTTTCACCAAGGGCAGCGATCTTGGCGATAGCTTCCGCTATGGCCGCAAGGTCACCGATCTGCTGCAGGAACGCTTGCCGATCACGCTGCTGCTCAATGTACTGACGATACCGATTATCTATCTGATCTCGATTGTCGTCGGGGTGCAGGCGGCGCGGGATCGCGGCGGCAGCTTCGATGTCAGTTCCAGCGTGGTCATGCTGGCG
>CAZQXF010000210.1:0-5255 GCA_964596975.1 uncultured Thiotrichales bacterium
TTTCTCACCGGGTGGCGAGATGCTCGTCAATCTGGTGAGAAATCCGGGTTAGCCCGCCCGTTCGTGTAAAAGAATTCATAAATCAAGCTTGGAAAAAATCTGATGAGCAGGGTATTCAATTTCAGCGCGGGTCCGGCCACGTTGCCGGAGCCCGTTTTGCAACAGGCGCGTGACGAAATGCTGGACTGGCGTGGTACCGGCATGTCGGTGATGGAGATGAGCCATCGCGGCAAGGCCTTCATGTCGATTGCAGTGCAGGCCGAGGCCGACTTCCGTGAGTTGATGGCGGTGCCGGACAACTACAAGGTGTTGTTCCTGCAAGGTGGCGCCAGCTTGCAATTCGCTGGCGTACCGATGAACCTGCTGCGCGGCAAGACGACTGCCGATTACATCAATACCGGTGCATGGTCGAAAAAGGCCATTGCGCAGGCGAAGAAATACTGCGATGTGAATGTCGTCGCCAGCACAGAGGGCAGTGGTTTTACCCGTGTTCCCGCAGCGGACTCGCTGGCTTTCAGTGATGACGCCGCCTATGTTCACTACACGCCAAATGAAACCATCGGTGGCGTCGAGTTTCAGTATGTGCCCGACACAGGTGATATCCCGTTGGTAGCGGACATGTCTTCGACGATCCTGTCGCGTCCGATCGATATCGCAAAGTTCGGCGTGATTTATGCGGGTGCGCAGAAGAACATCGGCCCGGCCGGTCTGACCATCGTCATCGTGCGGGATGACCTGATCGGCGAGGTGCTGCCTGGCACGCCGGATGTCATGAACTACAAGTCACAGGCCGACGCCGACTCGATGCTGAACACGCCGCCGACCTATTCCTGGTACCTTGCCGGGCTGGTTTTCCAGTGGTTGAAGCATCTGGGTGGGCTCAATTCGATGGCCGAGATCAACCAGCGCAAGGCGGCGAAGCTGTATGCCGCCATCGACGGTTCCGATTTCTACAGCAGTCCGGTGGCCGCGGACAGCCGTTCCTGGATGAATGTGCCGTTCACGCTGGCGGATCCCGCACTGGACAAGGCATTTCTCGAAGGCGCTGAAGCAGCGGGATTGGCGACACTGAAAGGACATCGCTCCGTCGGCGGCATGCGCGCCAGCATCTACAACGCAATGCCGGAAGAAGGCGTCGATGCTTTGATTGCCTACATGAAGGAGTTCGAACAGCAGCATGGATAAGTTCAAGATACTTACGCTCAACAATATCTCGGCAAAGGGGCTCGAACGCTTTCCGCTGGAGCGTTATGAGCTGGCATCGGAGATGACCCATCCCGAAGCAATCCTGCTGCGTTCTTTCAATATGCACGATATGGCGTTGCCGGAAACGCTGCTGGCCGTCGGCCGTGCTGGTGCCGGCGTCAACAACATTCCCGTCGACAAGATGACGCAGCTCGGCATTCCGGTGTTCAATGCGCCCGGCGCCAATGCCAATGCCGTCAAGGAGCTGGTGATTGCCGCAATGCTGCTGGGTTGCCGCAATATCTGTCAGGCCTGGGACTATTCGCGCAATCTCAAGGGTGATGACAAGGAGATCTCGGTTGCCGTTGAGAAAGGCAAGAAGCAATATGGCGGCTTCGAGCTACCGGGACGAACGCTGGGCGTCATCGGTCTTGGCGCCATCGGCGTCAAAGTCGCCAACGCAGCACGGGCGTTGGGCATGAATGTCATCGGCTTTGATCCGACGATCACGGTCAAGAGCGCGTGGCAATTGTCATCGGATGTGCAGGGCGCGGCATCGGTCGACGAAGTGCTGGCCCAGGCGGATTTCGTGACCTTCCATGTGCCCCTGATCGAGTCGACCAGGCATCTGATCAACCGTGATCGGCTGGCGGCGATGAAAGACAATGTCATCATCATCAACCTGGCGCGCAACGGGATTATCGACGATGAAGCAGTGCTCGAAGCACTCGACAGCGGCAAGGTCTATTCCTACATCAGCGATTTCCCCAGCAATCTGATCAAGGATCATCCGCGTGTCATTGTGTTGCCGCATCTGGGCGCATCGACCGTCGAGGCGGAGGACAACTGCGCGATCATGGTCGCTGACGAAGTCAGAGCATTTCTCGAAGATGGCATGATCAGCAACTCGGTTAATTTCCCCGAGATCGTCTCGCCACGCACCGGTGTCAGCCGCGTCACCGTCGTCAATGAAAACCGCCCCGATATGCTGGCGCAGATTTCTCACTGGATGGGGCAGGCCGGGCTCAACATCAATCGCATGGTGAACGAAGCGCGCGGTGACATTGCCTATACCGTCATCGATCTGGACTCCGAGGTTCAGGGCGGATGCTGTGAGGAACTGCAGAATGTGGAAGGCATTATCCGGGTGCGCATTCTGCCGTGACTGCTGATGGCAAGCCGATGACCCAGGAAGAGGAGCTGCGGCGGATACGCGACCGCATTGATGAGATCGATGCAAGCTTGCTGGCGCTGATCAGCGCGCGAGCGCGTTGCGCCCAGGATGTGGCGGAGGTGAAGCGACGTCATGGCGACGACACCACGTTCTACCGGCCCGAGCGCGAAGCACAGGTGTTGCGACGTATTCAGCAGGAGAACCCCGGGCCGCTCGACGACGAGGAGATGGCGCGGCTGTTTCGCGAGATCATGTCCGCCTGCCTCGCCGCCGAGGAGCGGCAGAAAATCGCCTATTTCGGCCCCGCCGGCTCGTTCACGCAGATGGCAGCGCTGAAGCACTTTGGCCATTCCATCGACACCGTGGCGCTCAACGCCATCAACGAGGTCTTTCGCGAGGTGGAATCGAAATCCTGCGCCTATGGCGTGGTGCCGATCGAGAATTCCACCGAGGGTGTGGTCAATCACACGCTCGACAGTTTTCTCGAATCGTCGCTGAAGATCTGCGGCGAAGTCGAGATTCGTATTCACCAGCATTTGATGTCGACATGCGATGATCCGCAGCAGATCAAGCGCATCTACTCGCACCCCCAGTCATTGGCACAGTGTCGCGAGTGGCTGGATACGCATCTGCCGCACGCCGAGCGAATCAACGCATCGAACAATGCAGAGGCGGCCCGGCGGGCAGCCGACGAAGCGGGTGCCGCGGCGATTGCCGGAGAGGCGGCAGCGGAACTCTATGGGCTCGACATTCTGCATCACAATGTCGAGGACAACCCAAACAACACCACACGCTTTCTGGTCATCGGGCATCAGGATGTGCCGCCATCAGGCGATGACAAGACATCGCTACTGGTGTCGGCGCAGAACCGACCCGGCGCGCTCTACCACATTTTGTCACCGTTTGCCGACAATAACGTCAGTCTGACGCGTATCGAATCGCGCCCGTCCCACTGCGTCAACTGGGAGTATGTTTTCTTTCTCGATCTGCAAGGGCATGTCAGCGAGCCATCCATCCAGCAGGCGCTCGATACCCTGCACAACAGCGCCGACCTGGTTCGGGTGTTGGGCAGTTATCCGAAGGCGGTATTGTAATGGTCATTGACTACCTGTTGCGGGCGACCAGCGGCGTGCAGGGGTTGCAACCCTACATCCCCGGCAAGCCGGTTGAAGAGCTGCAACGTGAGCTCGGGCTGGAGCATATCGTCAAGCTGGCCTCCAATGAAAACCCACTCGGTCCGAGTCCGCTGGGCAAGGCGGCGGCCAGTGGCGAACTCGAAGGCCTGAACTGGTATCCCGATGATGTGGGTTTCAGGCTGAAGCAGAAGCTTGCGGCGCATCATGGCGTCACCGCAGAGCAGATCACCCTGGGCGCCGGCTCCAGTGATGTCATCGACATGGTGGCGCGCAGTTTTCTTGGTCCCGGTCGCAATGCCGTCTATTCCGAACACAGCTTCGCGATGTACGCCATCTATACCCAGGCGACGGGAGCCGAAGCGAAAATCGCCGAGCCACTGCCGCTGATCGATGAGATGCCTTACGGCCACGATCTCGATGCGATGGCTGCGCTGATCGATGACGACACCCGCGTGGTGTTCATCGCCAACCCCAACAACCCCACTGGCACCTGGCTGACGGAAGCCGCGCTCTATGCCTTTGTCGAATCGGTGCCCTCCGATGTCGTCATCGTGCTCGACGAGGCCTATACCGAATATGTCACCGAGCCGGGGTTTCCGGATGGCGTGAAGTGGCTGGGCGATTTTCCCAACCTGATCGTCACCCGGACCTTTTCCAAAATCTATGGTCTCGCAGCATTACGCGTTGGCTATGGTCTGGCGAGCCCCGAGCTGACGGCCGTCATCAACCGCGTGCGTCACCCGTTCAATGTCAATGCCGTTGCACTGGCTGCGGCTGAAGCGGCGCTGGATGATCATGACTTCATTGCCCGCAGCGTCGCCAATAATCAGGCGGGCATGCAGCAGTATCTCGATGCCTTTGCTGACATGGGGCTCGACAGCATTCCTTCGGTGGCCAACTTTGTCTGCGTCGAAGTGGCAAGATCCGGCACAGCCCTGTTCCAGCAGATGTTGCAGCAGGGCGTGATCGTACGCCCCGTCGCCAACTACAATCTGCCGGAACATCTGCGCATCACCATTGGCACCGAAGCCGAAAACGCCGCCTGCATCGCTGCGCTCAAGGCATGCCTGACATAGCGCGACTCTGCATTATCGGCGTCGGCCTGATTGGCGGCTCGCTGGCACTGGCGCTGCGGCAGGCGGGGGCGGTCGGTTCGGTGATCGGCGTCGGGCGCAGCGCCGCCAATCTCGAAGAGGCGGTGCGGCTGGGGATTATCGACAGCTTCAGTCATGATGCCGCCACTGCCGTCGAATCCGCCGACATGGTCGTGCTCGCCGTGCCTGTGGGCAGCATCCGGCCAGTCTGTGAGCAGATCCGCGATCACCTGCCCGCCGATGCGATACTGACCGATGTCGGCAGCGTCAAGGCCGATGTGGTCGAGCAGGTTCGCGCCGGGTTTGGCGAGCTGCCAGCGCGTTTCGTCCCCGGCCATCCGACTGCCGGCACCGAGAAGAGCGGCGCTGCGGCAGCTTTCCCCGAACTCTATCAGGGGCGGCGGGTGTTGCTGACACCACTGCAGGAAACCTCCCCGGAAGCACTGGCCAAGGTGCGCCGGATGTGGGAGACCGTCGGTGCCGAAGTCGAGACAATGAGCGTCGAGCACCACGACACCGTGCTCGCCGCCACCAGCCATCTGCCGCACATGCTCGCATTCGGTCTGGTGGACAGCCTTGCACGCCAGCAAGACTCGGACGAAATCTTCCGTTACGCCGCCGGTGGATTCCGCGACTTCACCCGCATCGCCTCCAGCGACCCGGTGA
>CAZQXF010000211.1:0-5196 GCA_964596975.1 uncultured Thiotrichales bacterium
TTTATCGGCTCGGCGAGGCGGGCTATGGCAAACCCGATATTCAGCCGTTAGAGGCTGAAACGGCCGTAGGCGTTTTGCCCGGGGTTTCGATCCAGTGGGATGCGCTGGTGGCCCGGCTGGCCATGGTGGAGGAGTGATGTTCTGAGCCGTATTCCATGGGGCTACTGATCACTTACCCTCTTGGGCAGTCCCGTCAGTTGTATACATGGTGCCGAGCCTGCTCTGCATCCTCGGGGCCGGGTCGCGCAGCACCAGCTCGGGCGGGGAGAATGGCGCCAGCCGTTCGACGAAGTCGACCACGCTCAGCGCGGGTGAACCGCGGAAGAATTTGGTCATTGGCCGGTCGCGCCAGATGCGATCGGAATAGAGGTGGATTTCATGGGGCAGGTCGCCACGGCCATCTTCATTGAAATCGTAGCCGGCATACCTGTCCCAGTAGTTTCCCAGCCAGTCGTTGTCCCTCACCGTCATCGAGGCGCTGCCGACCACATCGGGAAAGTTGTTGATGAAGTCATTGTCGTGAATCACATGTCCGCCTTTTTCGCCGTAGAAATACATAGCGATGTCGTTGAACAGCAGTGTATTGCGCCTTGCGTAGAGGATATTTTCAGGGTGGATCGGCGCATTCGCGCGCAGGCCGACGGCGCAGTGAATGAGCTGATTGTCTTCGATGATGACCTGTGAGCTTTCCTTGAAGGCGAGTCCGGAGCCTGTGAGCTTGCGCATGTGGCTGATGTGATTGTTCCTGATGACGAGGTCGTTGGAGTAGAGCACGGTGATGCCGGTGGCGTTGTGATGCAGCGTATTGCCGATGATTTCATTGTCGGGGGAAAAGACGAACTCCATGCCGATGCGGCTGTGGTCGATACGGTTGCCGACAAAGCGGTTATCGCTGGCGTTGGTGATCACCAGATCGCGGACGTGGCTGAACACATTGTCGCTGATGGTGTTGTCATGACTGTACCAGAGCCGCAGCCCTTCGCCGCGCATGGAGATGTCGTAGTCTTTGGAGCTGACCTTGTTGCCGCGGATCAGGTTGCCATCCGACCTGCGCAGGTGAATGCCAAACAGACAATCGTCGATTGTCACATTCTCGACGATGTTATTGCTGCCGTTGATCAGCAGGCCGGCATCGAGCCGGTTGTGGGAATCGCCGGAATTGATGATGCGCAGATTGCGCAGCTCGACGCCATCGGCATCGATGGTCACCACTGTTTCATTGCCATCACCATCGATCGTCACCTTGCCTTGCCCATCGATCACCATCTTGCGGTCGATGACGACCGGGCCGGAGTAGACACCGGGATCGGGAACGAGTGTGCCGCCGGTCGGTGTCAGTGCGATGTAGAGTTGCAGTGGGGGATTGCTGAAAGCCAGTGCTGGCAGCAGACACGGGAGCAGAAGCAAGCGTTGTTTGAACTTGCCAGCCATGAGCTTGTCACGGCAGATCACTGCGCCGGAACTTGAGATAGCCAAGGGTCGCAAACAGCGTGCCGATGAAAATCGGGTACAGCAATGCCCAGGCGATATACCCGGCGTTGCCAAAATGGTCGAGTATGACGTAGGCGGAAGGCCCCAGCAGCACCAGTTGCGGGTCGAACAGCATCATTGCGGCGGTGCGGAAAACCTGTAGCGGGTTGGCCAGCGCAATGGCAATCGTGGTTTCTGACGGCAACCCTTCCTTGATCAGTACGCCGAGCAGGATCAGATCGAGAAACAGTAACAGCGCCAGCCAGACGATAAATGCGGCACCCTGGGCGACATCGGCCGAGCGTGCCAATGTCGAGAGGAACATGCCGATGCCGAGAAAACACCAGGCCAGCGCGATCAGAAATCCGGTATAGACGATGACCTGAAACCAGGGCACCTCAATACCCTTGAACAATGCCCAGACAATGGCGCCCGCCATGGCCAGAAAAACCGGCAGGAATACCACGGTGAAGCGGCCAAGGAATTTCCCCCAGTACCAGGCCGAAAGATTGACCGGCAGGGAGAGCATGTATTCGAAAACCCCAGCCTCACGATCACCGGCCACTGACCGCACGGTGGTGATCAGCACGAACAGCGGCAAAATCGCCATCGTGATTTGCAGGTAGGTCACCAACAAACGCGAAAGGCCGGTAAAACCCATGATGCGGGATTCGGTCAACCCGGTCAGAAACAGCGCGACGATGATGCCACCGAACACCAGCGTGTAAACCAGAAACCAGCGTGCGCGCAGCGACTCGGTAATATCGGCCCAGGCGGTCAGCAACAGATGATTCATTGGCCTGTGTTCTCCTCTGTGGGTTGCGCGTCGTGTGCATGAGCGCCGGATGCGCGATACAGTTTTTGTTCTACATCATTGATGTGTTCACGCGCCTGGCTGAAGTCGAGCGCGCCCTCTGCCGGATCGGGTTGCGCACCCAGCCCGTAATCCATGGGTGTTTTCTTGCCGGTGAGGTACCAGGCCTTGGTGGCATCGATCCATTTGCCGTTGCGAAAATCGGTGACCCAGATCTCGGTGCGCGGGTCGTTTTTCCATGGCTGTTCGTCCAGCCAGACTACGGCGCAGCCGATGTCGTCGAATTTATACACCTTGGTTTTCCTGTCGCTCGGGCCGCCTCTGATTTGCGCTGCATAATGCGGATCGCTGATTGCCATGGCGCAGCGCGCGCAGACTTCACGATCCCAGCGAATCTTGGCGGGGCCGGTGTCGGGTTCGCCGGAACAGCCTGGCAGGAGCAGGAGCAGGGTGATGGCGGGGAGGAGCAACAGTGTGCGTTGCAGCTTGTTCATACCCGTTCCTCCAGATGAATTCCTTTGAGCAGGCCGGCATACCGCGACAGCATGCCGAGAAAGCGCAGCCGGTCTGGCCCCGGCACAGTACCTGACCAGATCAGTTTGTCGGCTGTCGATTCAAACCCCCATTCACGCAAGGTATGCGCCACCGCTTCATCGGCACGGCTGAGGGTGATCTTGCTGTCGAGCAGGCTGGTGATGCTGACATCGTCGGCGACATGATCGTCCAGCACCACCTTGCCGAGATCGAGTTCGACGACACGGTTGACCAGGGCCGCCACTTCGTCGAGGCGATGGCTGGAAATCAGCATCGCGGTATTTTTCTGGCGTTCGGCCAGCAGATCGAACAGCGTGTGTCGTGCCTCCGGATCGAGATTGGCTGCTGGTTCGTCGAGAACGAGCACATCACAGTCGCGTCCCAGTGCGATTGCAATCAGCAATTTCTGTTTCTGCCCGCCGCTGAGCTTGTTGAAAGGCTGGTGCATGATCTTGCGGCTGTCGAGGCCGAGCTTCGTGGCGATGTCATGCATCTGTGCCGGGCGGCTGTCGCAGACGGCAGCGGCAAAGCGCACCAGTTGTCCCACCGGCATGCGTACCGGCGGCGGCAGCTGCGGCACGAAACCGAGGCGCTTCAATACCTCGCTGCGATGCTGTCTGGGCGCCAGCCCGTTGACAGTGACCTTGCCATCATGCAGATATTCGCCCAGCAGACAGCGAATCAGCGTGGTCTTGCCGGCCCCATTGGAGCCCACCAGCGCAACCCGGTCACCGCTGGCTATGGTCAGGTTGATGTCATCGAGCACCTTGTGACGGCGGAATCTTTTTGTAGTATTTTCAAATACGATCATTGTTTTCCAGTTTTATTGCCAGATTCCAGCGTCGCCTCATCGGCGACAGGCCGGCAAGATGCCGGCGGTCCCAGGTCGTCTGTTTCATTGGGATGGGGGATTTCGCCAGCGGCGAATCCGATCTACAAAACTACAGCACCTTGTCCAGCCCCTTGAACTTGAAGTTCAATGAATTGGTTGGGCAAATATCGACGCAGAGCCCGCAGCGGGTACAGTCGGCACCGATTTCCATGTCCACCTCAGGCGAGCGTCCGCGGATGGTGACATCGAGCACATGTGGTACCAGACAGATCTTGCGGCAGTCGCCTTCATGGTGACAATCGACGACGTTGTAGGTGACGCGCAACGGCGACAGCGTACCGACCACGCCGTAGGTCACGCCAATGGGGCAGACATAGCGGCACCAGGCACGGCGTGACACGAAAACCTCGAACAGCAGTAACAAGCCGACCCACACCAAAGCCAGCCCGGGGCCATAGATCAGCGCGCGGCTGAGGATGCCGGTGGGGGAGATCGTCTCGAACACGGTATAGCCGGTGATCAGCGCCAGCAGCGCAAAGGCCACATAGAACACCGTGCGCACGCCGCGATGGAAGCTGTGGTTCTTGATCCATTTTTTCTTCACCAGCCACAGATGGATCTTCTCCGCCAGTTCGGAGACCAGATGATAGGGGCAGACCCAGGAACAGAAGGTACGCCCGCCCAGCAACAGCCACATGATCAACACTGTCGTGGTGCCGATGATCAGGTTCAGCACCATGTGCTTGTAGGCCAGCATCACCTGCAGCGCTGAATTGAGGTCGGCCATGTGGAAGCCGACGAAACGGGAAGCCGTCAATGCGCCTTCAAGCAATTGCACATCGAAATAGTAGGAGATGACGAACAACAGGTTGATGGCCAGTAAGGTCAGCCAGCGCCGGTTTCGCCAGGTGTGCCGATTGCGGCTCATGGCATGGGCCGCTTCGATTTTCTCGAAGTCCTCCTTGGTCATCTTGTGGAGCCGTTTTTTCTGGTAGATCTCGACAACCTTGGGGCTCAAGTCCGTTTTGGCCGGCCGCTTGGGTTTTCTTCCCAGGATCTGGGCAAGTGATTCGATGATATAGCTCATGCGTTACCCTCGATGCTATCGACGGTTTTGTGGTAATTGATCGCGATGGCGGCCGGATTGGTGGGGCAGACCATTTCGCAAACGCCGCAGCCGACGCAGCCATCGAGAATGAAGGGCTTCATTGCCTTGCCGTTGCTGCCTTCGACCGGGCGCAGTTCGATGGCGTGCTTTGGCGGGCACTGGTTGGGGTCATTCGAGGGCGGCTTGCCCGCATCGCACTGGGCGATGCGGAGTTCGATCGGGCAGAGCCGCACGCAGAGATCGCAGAGTTCCAGCTCGAAGGGATGATCGGCCAGCGGAATCGGGTTCCAGCGATCGACTTCCTCGAAACGCAGCTTGCCGGGAAAATCATCGCCACGTGCCTTGCCCTTGAAACCTTGTCCCTGGATGGCGAGGCAGATGCTCTCATCGACCAGCTCCGCCAGTCCCATGCGCGATTCAGCCGGGTAGTTGATTTCG
>CAZQXF010000212.1:0-5185 GCA_964596975.1 uncultured Thiotrichales bacterium
CTCTGCCGGGCACTGGGCCGACGTATCGCGGATATCGCGGTACGGCTCAATACCGCAGCAGAAAACTAAGCACGCTTGTCGATGAACAAGACCACGCTTGCCTACCTGCTGTCTTTGGCGGGGTATTTCGCGCTGTTTTTCCTGCTGCTATTTTCCATTGCCCAACTTCCCGAGGACCATCGTCCCGCCCGTCTGGTGCAGCTGCTGGTACTCGTTGGCCCCCTGCTATTTCCGCTGCGCGGCCTGCTGCACGCACGCCCCTATACCCATGCCTGGAGCGGCTTCATGGCGCTGGTCTATCTCGTTATTGCGGTTGCGGTGGCAGCAGGCGAAGGAACGCTGCTATTGGGCATCAGCGAGGCCACCGCCGCCATTGCCTGGTTTACCGGTTCACTGCTGTATGTGCGCTGGAAAGCGCCAAAAACAAGGTAACGAGTCGGCGCTAATGGTGCGCACACCTTACTGTTGATGTTTCTGCGTTGAAAGATCCAGAAACCAAGCCGTTAGGCTCCACGCTATTACTCTTCTTGCAGCGTCCATTCCGACAATGTTTGTGACTCTGGATCGTAGCGCACGATACGATCATTGTTGGTGTCGGCGATCAACACATCGCCATCCAGCATTGCCAAGCCGCCTGGTTCATTCAGCGCGGCCTTGAGCGCCTCGCCAGTACCCTTGCCGGGTTTGCCTGTCCCGGCCACTGTCTCCACCTTGCGCTGCCGCAGATCGAGTTTTTTCAGCTTATGGTTGTAGGTATCGGCAATATAGACAATGCCATTTCCCGCTGCCGCCACACCGAGCACGTGCTGGAGTTGCGCATCATCGAAGTCACCATCGACATCACCGAAATCGAACAAACCACTACCTACCAGCGTTTCGACCTGCTCTTTGTCCAGATCGATTTTGCGCACTGCTGAGACTTCTGCATCCGCAACGAACAGCGCATTGCCTTGCAGACTGAGACCGCTGGGCTGGCTGAACGAGGCGCGGCGAATCTCGCCGTTGTCGATCGACTCACGGCCGCTGCCAGCCCATGGCCGGATTTTTCCTTTATCCAGATCCAGTCGCCAGATCTGATGACTGCCCGCCATCGCGATATAGAGCTTGTTCGCTTTCAGCGCCAGCGCCCAGGGGGAACGCAAGCCAATCGATGTGGCATCGAAGATCGACTGTCGATGCGATTCCATTTTGCCGTTGCCGGCAATCGTCTTGACCCGCCATGACCTCAGATCGATTTCCCTGATGGCATGATTTCCGGTGTCCGCGACATAGATTTTGCCGTCACCAATTACGACACCCTGGGGCGCATTGAACGCCGCCTCCTGTGCTTTGCCATCGACCAGGGCCGTGCGACCGGAACCGACGATTTTCTCGACCTTGCCCGAGTGATCAGCAATGACAATTCGGTTGTGCAAGGTATCGCTGATCACAACGCGATCGGCACCGACGGCAATCTTGCCAGGCGCCGCCAAAAACTGGTTATCGTAGTGTGCCTTTTCGAGTTTTATCGGTAATGGCTTGGTGTTCAGCTGTTGACGATGTTTTACCAGCAGATCACCGATGAAATCATCGAGCACCTCAAAATTTCCTTCCCCCTCTACTTTGCCGAGCACCTTCCCTTCCGGGTCGATCAAATACTGTGTCGGCCAGGCACGCATGCCGTAGAGCCGCGCCAGCATCGACGCCTTGTCGTTGATCACCGGGTGCTCGATGCCATAGCGGACAACGATCCGGCGCAATGTTTCGAGATTCTTTTCATTCTCGAATTTGGGGGTGTGCACACCAACAACGACCAGATTCTCCCCGTACTTTTCACTCAGGCGCCGCAGATCCTTCAACACATGGATGCAGTTGATGCAGCCGTAGGTCCAGAAATCGAGAATCACCACCTTGCCACGCAATTCCGCCAACGACAGCGGTCTACTGACATTGAGCCACGGCAGATCCTTGGGGAAATCGATCGCATCGGGGTAGTCACGCTCTGCTTCGGCCGACAACGCGGCTGGTGCCAACACCAGGAACAGCAGGAAAATGGCCACAGAGCGGAAAAATATTGTGGGTGGGTGCATTGAATCGTTCCTGAGCAGTTTGGGAAAGGTAGTTCTCCTACGACGCCATCCCGGTTGTGGATGCTATTCCCGCTTCCAGGTCGTCCCGCCAGGCCCGTCTTCCAGCACAATGCCTTGCGCCTTGAACAGATCTCGGATCTCATCAGCGCGGGCAAAATTGCGTTCTTTTCTTGCCTGCACACGCTCTTCGATCAGCGCTTCGATTTCCGCATCGCTCAGGCCTTCGCTGTCGGGCGACTGCCATTTGAACCAGCTTTCGGGGGATTGGGAAAAAAAGCCGAGCATCTGCCCGCTTGCCAACAGCCCCCCCTTGAGCGCCCCTTTTTCTTCCACACCGTCGGCCTTGTTCAGGCGCCGCGCAAGATCATGCAATATCGAAATCGCGACCGGCGTATTCAAGTCGTCATCGAGGGCTTCGATGAAGGCAGGGTCGGGTTGGGCATGTGGGTCGGCGGTAATGTTTTCCGCTTTCAATAGCGCATTGTAGAGCCCATCGAGCGCTGATCTTGCCTGTTTGAGGTTTTCCGGCGACCAGTCGAGCGGCGAGCGATAATGCCCCGATAACAAGGCAAAACGAACCGCCTCGCCCGGCGCCAGCGCCAGCACATCACGCAGCGTAAAGAAGTTGCCCTCGGATTTGGACATTTTTTCGCCGGAAACGGTGATGTAGCCGTTGTGCACCCAATAGCGGGCAAAGGTCTCGCCATCATGTGCGCACTGGCTTTGCGCACGCTCGTTCTCGTGGTGGGGAAAAATCAGATCCTGGCCTCCACCGTGAATGTCGATGGTGCGGCCGAGATGCTTCTCGATCATCGTCGAGCACTCCAGGTGCCAGCCAGGGCGCCCCACACCCCACGGGCTCTCCCAGCCCGGCAGATCGTCGCTGGACGGTTTCCACAACACGAAGTCGCCGGGATGCTTTTTATAGGAAGCCACCTCTACACGGGCACCGGCCATCATGTCGTCGAGCTTCCGATGCGACAATGCCCCATAGTCGGGCATGGCGCTGACATCGAATAGCACATGACCATCGGCAACATAGGCGCAGCCCTTGTCGATCAATGCGTCAACCATCTGCAACATCGGTTCGATATGTTCGGTCGCCCGCGGTTCAATCGTGGGCGGCAGCGTATTGAGCGCGGCGATGTCTTCGTGGTAGAGGCGGATATAACGGTCCGTCAGGTCACGGATCGATTCGTTGTTCTCCTTCGCCGCCTGGTTGATCTTGTCATCAACATCGGTGATGTTCCGCGCATAGGCCACGTCGGGATAATGGAAGCGAAGCAGGCGAAACAGCGTATCGAACACCACAATCGGGCGTGCGTTGCCAATATGAATCAGGTTGTAGACCGTCGGCCCACAGACGTACATCGTCACGCGGTCAGGGTTGCCCGGCTGGAAAACTTCTTTCTTGCCGGTTTGGGTATTGTGAAGATTCAGGGACATGCGCAGCGGACTCGAAACAAGGGAGGGCGGATTATACCGCTCCAGCGCTGGAAATCAGCACCACGGCGTGTACCGAAATCCCTTCCTCCCGCCCGGTGTAACCCAGTTTCTCAGTCGTCGTCGCCTTGACGTTGACCGGCGCTTCCAGCCAGGCCGACAGATTGTCGCGCATCGCATCGATCCAGGGAGACAGCTTTGGTGCCTGCGCGATGATGGTGGCATCGAGATTGACGACACGAAAATCGAGCGCAGTCAGCTGTTCGATGACGTTCTGCAGCAGGGAAGCGCTGTCAATGCCCGCAAATGCAGGATCGGTATCAGGAAAATGGCGGCCGATATCCCCAAGCCCCGCCGCACCCAGCAGCGCATCGCAAACCGCATGGATCAGCACGTCCCCATCGGAATGGGCAGCGAAGGCCCGATCGTACGGAATGCGCACACCACCCAGCATCAAATGATCACCATCGGTAAAGGCGTGAACATCAAAGCCATGACCGATGCGGAAATTATCCATTGGCTAACTCCCGTTGCAGATAAAATTCGGCCAGCGGAAGATCCTCGGGCCGGGTGATTTTCAGATTGTCCATCGGCGCCGCCACCAGACACGGGGCATAGCCGAGCAATTCCAGCGCGCTCGCTTCATCAGTAATTTTTTCCGGATGGGCCAACCCCGCGGCCAACGCCTGATGCAGCAAATCGGCACGAAACAGTTGTGGCGTCAGTGCATGCCAAAGCGTACTGCGATCGATGGTGGCTTCGATATTGCCATCCGCCGCAGCCCGTTTCATGGTATCGCGCACCGGTGCTGCAAGTATGCCGCCACAAGGATGCGCCGCGACAGTCTCCATCAAGCGCACAATATCCTCGACGTGAACACAAGGGCGGGCTGCATCGTGGACCAGCAACCAGTCATCGTCGCCCAGTTGCCGCATGATGTCATCGACGGCATTGAAAACAGAATGCACCCGCTCACGCCCGCCTTCGACCACACGCAATGGCACGCCAACATCGATATTCAACTCGGGCCACCATGGATCGTCACGACTCAGTGCAACAACGATACCGTCAAGACCCGGTACCGCCGCGAGTTTATCCAAGGTGTGTTCAATAACGGTTTTGCCGGCCAGCGGCAGATACTGCTTGGGGATCTCACTGCCCATGCGCCGGCCAGCGCCGGCGGCGGGAACGATGGCCCAGTAGTGTGGCGCGTCAGTCACCGCTGAAAGCAGCTTTGCGCGGACTGAAATGTTGCTGCGAGGCTGGAACAATCACCTGAAAAAATGTCTCCCCTTCCTTGATCATGCCGAGTTCGCTGCGAGCCCGTTCTTCGATCGCGGCAGTGCCTTTTTTCAGATCGCCCACCTCGGCTTCCAGCGCCGCATTGCGCGCCTGGAGCTGTGCGTTTTCGTCGCGTTGCGCGTCGACAGCACCTTCGATACGCCACACGTCCGCGAGGCTACCCTCTCCGGTCCACAGCCTGACCTGAAGAACCAGTAACAACCCCGTCAGTATGATTACAAGTAGCCTCATCCCGTGTTTCTTTTTCCTTGTCCTGCATAGCCGGCAATGTCATTACCCGCATAGCTCTTGCTTCGCTTGTGCGTAGCCAGCCCACAGTTTATATGCCGATGGTCCTTATCAGCTATATAGAGCACGTCCAGACCCTGAAT
>CAZQXF010000213.1:0-5150 GCA_964596975.1 uncultured Thiotrichales bacterium
GTCGAAATACTCGGCAAGATGAATGGCGCGGTCGGCAACTACAATGCTCATTTGAGCGCCTATCCAGAGCTGGACTGGTCGCGGATCGCGCAGGACTTCGTCGAATCCCTGGGGCTCGACTTCAACCCCTACACCACGCAGATCGAACCGCATGACTACATCGCCGAGCTGTTCGACGCCATCGCCCGCATCAACACCATTCTGACCGACCTGAGCCGGGATATCTGGGGCTATATTTCGCTGGGCTATTTCAAGCAGAAGGTGGTCGCCGGTGAAGTGGGCTCTTCAACGATGCCGCACAAGGTTAACCCGATCGACTTCGAGAACGCCGAAGGCAATATGGGCATCGCCAATGCACTGATGGATCATCTCAGTCGCAAGCTGCCGATTTCGCGCTGGCAGCGTGACTTGACCGACTCCACCGTGCTGCGCAATCTCGGCGTGGGGATTGCGCATACCGTCATTGCGATGGATTCACTGCTGCGCGGCCTCGGCAAGCTCGAGGTCAACCCCGACATGCTCGCGGCCGATCTGGACGCCAACCTCGAAGTACTGGCGGAACCGATTCAGACCGTGATGCGCCGCTACGGCATCCCCAACCCCTACGAAAAACTGAAGGAACTGACCCGTGGGCAGCGTATCGATCCAGCCACGCTGGCGCAGTTCATCGAGTCGCTGGAGATTCCTGAGGAGGCCAAAACGCTGCTCCGCAATATGACGCCGGCAAGCTACACCGGCAATGCCGCCGACCAGGCCCGGAAGGTGTGACCAGCCAAACACCACCGGCACCGCCAGCCGGTCTCGACCCGGCACAGTTCATGCGGGAGTACTGGCAGCGCAAGCCGCTGCTGATCCGCCAAGCCTTCGACATGCCCGAGCCACCGCTGAGCAAGGAGACGCTGGGCGGTCTCGCCTGCGAAGAGGATGTCACCAGCCGTATCGTCCAGGAGCACCACCCTGACGGCCCCTGGAAACTCGACCTCGGCCCTTTCGATGCCGAGTTCTTCGCCACCCTGCCCGACCACCATTGGACCCTGCTGGTCAGCGACTGCGAAAAGCTCCTCCCCGAGCTGCGTACCCTGGTCGAACCTTTTCGCTTCATCGCCGACTGGCGCATCGATGACCTGATGATCAGCTACGCCGTCGATGGCGGCAGCGTCGGCCCGCATACCGACGACTACGATGTCTTTCTGATTCAGCTTGACGGCGTGCGGGAATGGCAGATCAACAGCGTTGTCGATCATGCCGATATCATCGACGATATCGACCTGCGCATTCTCAAATCCTTCCAACCGGAACAGTCCTGGCGACTGGAACCCGGCGATATGCTCTACCTGCCGCCCCGGGTGGCGCACTACGGCATCGCCCGCGGCGAGTGCATGACCGCATCGGTGGGTTTCCGCGCACCGAGCTGGCGCGAGATCCTGCAAGGCTATCTTGACGAGATCATCATGCGCATACCGGAAGATCTGCGTTACGGCGACAGCGGCATGCCACCGCAACAGCACCCGGCTGAAATCAGGCCGGATGCCATCGCGCGCTTTCGCCAGATCATCGAAGACAACATCCGTCTCGACGATGCGGCGCTGCAAAGCTGGATCGGCAAATTCGTCACCGAACCGAAAGCCGAGCCGCCGATGGCTGACCAACCACCCACCCTGACCGAAGATGAATTCAGTGCCGCCTTGACGCGCGGCCAGCCTCTGACGCGAAACCCGCATGCGCGCTGCGCCTGGACTCGCGACGAACATACCGCAACGCTGTTTGTCGACGGACAAGCCTGGGAGCTACCGATCCACCGACTACAAGACATACAACAACTGACCGCGGAAGCCGTCACCACGGGCGACGCCTATGATGCCGAGTTCCATCCAGTGCTGTACGAACTGTACCGTGCCGAAGTCCTCGCTTTCGACGATCATGACTGACCAGGCAGCTTGGCAGATCCGCATCGCCGACTGGGGAAATAGCACCGACCGCAGCGCACTCGAGTTGGTACGGCGGGAAGTGTTCATTGTCGAGCAGCAAGTCCCGGAAGCGCTGGAGTGGGACGAAGATGACGCCGCTGCCATCCACCTACTGGCAGTCGCGGATCACGAACCCGTCGGCACCGCACGCGTTTTGCCGAGCGGCCAGATCGGGCGCATGGCCGTGCGTAAAGCGTGGCGCGGACGGGGCATCGGTAAGGCGCTGCTGCTGACCGCGATCGAGCATTGTTCCCGCCCGCCTTTTCTGCATGCACAGGTCCATGCCATTGCTTTCTATACCGCCGCAGGCTTCCTGCCCAGCGGGGATGTGTTCGACGAAGCAGGTATCCCGCATCAGCGCATGGTGCTCGCATAGGTACCCAAGATTCGGGCGGGAACATGAAACAAGTCAACGCGCCGTCACCCAGTTAAGCGTATCTTCCCCAGCTTCCAAAGGATTGAAGACAGGCCGATACCATGTACACCGACGCGCGCGCCCTCGACGACAACGAAACCCTCTCGACCGATATCTGCATCATCGGCGCCGGTCCGGCCGGCACGACCTTGGCACGCGAATTCGCCGGCAGTGACATCAAGGTCATGCTGCTCGAAAGCGGCGGCGAGAAATCCGACCATCGTACGCAGCAACTCAGTTCAGGAGAAGTCACCGGCGACTTCACCGAACCCGTTGAAAACACGCATCTGCGCCAGTTGGGCGGCACCGCCAACCACTGGATCATCAAGATGTCGGACAAGCAGTACGGCTACCGCTACGCCCCGCTGAACCACATCGATTTCGAGAAACGCGACGCCATCCCCTACTCCGGCTGGCCCATCAGCCGCGAGGATCTCGACCCATATTACGCTCGCGTTCATGACATCTGCGAAGTCGGCCCGTTCCGCTACGAACCTGGCAGCTGGGAAACCGAGCGATTCAAGCCACTCCAGCTCGATAGTGACCGCGTGGTCACCGACTTCTTCACCTTCGGGCCGACGCGCCTGTTTGGAACAGACTTCCCGCGCGAGGCCGTGAAAGCCGGGAACGTCGACGTCCTGCTCCACGCCACCGTCACCGAACTGCTGGCAAACGATGCGGGCAGCGCCGTCGAAGCGGCACTGATCAAGACGCTGAACGGCAAGACCATCAAGGTCGAGGCCAAACACTTCATCATCGCCTCAGGCGGTTTCCAGACGCCGCGGCTGCTGCTGAACTCACGCAACAAGTTCGCGAACGGCCTCGGCAATCAGCACGACGTGGTCGGACGCTACTACATCGACCACGGCCTGGTGCCCAGCGGCAACCTCTATCCGCATGATCCGAAGGTCATCAATTCCCTCGGTATCTACGACATGCGGTTGATGGAGGGCTGCTCGGTGCTGGGCAAGCTGTCACTAGCGGAAAAAGTCATGCGCGAAGAAGGGCTGCGCAATTTCTGCGCCACCCTGTTCCCCATGCCGGAACCAAAAGATGTCGAGGCCATCCTGAGCATGAAGTCGATTGCGGTCGATCTGGCTGGGCGCAAGGTTCCCAAACAGCTGCCAAAACATCTTTTTAATATGCTGCGCGGTAGCAAGCACCTGATGTTCATGATGAACCAGAAACTGCGCCACGGCGGTACGCTAATGCCGGGTTTTGGTCAGGGCGGCTGGTCGAAATTCGATGACAACGAGAAGAAATATCACCGCATGGAATTGATGGCCTTCATCGAGCAGACGCCCGACCCTGACAACCGCGTCACGCTGATCGATGACCGCGATGAACTGGGCTGCCAGAAGATTCAGGTGCACTACGAATGGAAGGAAGACGACATCCGCAGTATCGCCCGTGCGCAGGAAATCATGTGGGAGGCACTGGACGAGCTTGGCATCGGCAGAATCGAGCCGCCCGAACGGCCCGGCGGCCTGCCTCGCGTTGGCTCCGAAGGGCTGCACCATCTGATGGGCACAACGCGCATGTCCGACGACCCCAAGCTTGGCGTGGTGGACAGCAACTGCACCGTACACGGCATCGGCAACCTGCACATCGCCAGCAGTTCCGTATTTCCCACCGGCGGCTATGCCAACCCGACCATCACGATTCTGGCACTGGCGCTGCGGCTAGCGGAGCATTTGAAGCAGGATTTTCGATGATCAAGCGTTGACGGTGCGCACCCTCATCGCGCGCACACCCTGCTGATTCCGGAGATACGGAACGCTCATGCCATGCGGATGAACGCCAATATCTACGTTCAAAAAAAACGGCGCCGAAGCGCCGTTTTTTATTCCGACATGATCGGTAATCAGCCGCCGAAGTTGCTGGCAACAAAATCCCAGTTGACCAGGTTCCAGAAGTTCTCGACATACTTGGGACGCATATTGCGATAGTCGATGTAGTAAGCGTGCTCCCAGACATCGCAGGTCATCAGCGGCGTCTTGCCTTCTTCAGTCAGAGGGCAGCCGGCATTGCTGGTGTTCATGATCTCGACCGAACCATCGGCGTTCTTGACCAGCCAAGTCCAGCCGGAGCCGAAGTTGCCGACGCAGGAAGCCGCGTACTTCTCCTTGAACTCGTCGAAGGAGCCGAAAGCGGTATTGATGGCATCAGCCAGTGCGCCGGTAGGCTCACCGCCACCATTGGGGCTGAGGCAGTTCCAGTAGAAAGTGTGATTCCATACTTGAGCAGCGTTGTTGAAGATGCCGCCAGCAGGCGCGCTCTTGATAATATCTTCGAGCTCCTTCTCTTCGAACTCGGTGCCCTTGATCAGGTTATTGAGATTGGTGACATAAGCCTGATGGTGCTTGCCATGGTGATACTCAAGGGTCTCGGCGGAAATATGAGGTTCCAGTGCATCTTGTGCAAAGGGAAGTGATGGTAATTTATGCTCCATGTTCGCTCCTGTCAGCGTATTTTTAGAACTGTTCAAAAAGAGCGGCTAGTGTAGCAAAGCAGCGGGGATAAGGTGATAACCCGTGAGTGAGGTGAGGCAATAATCCTGCCAGCGGCCCGCTGATACCCGAGTTCCGGGGCATGAGAATTGAGCGCCACAGCATTTGCCAAAACATGGTTACCTTTTCTGCCCCCCCTCTCCCCAGCCCTCTCCCCCAGGGGAGAGGGAGCCAAGAATGGTGATACTTTGCGCTACAGCAGGACTTTCTCGACCCCGCCCGCGACTGTCTCGTCCACGAAACGCTGTTGCCAGCCAT
>CAZQXF010000214.1:0-5139 GCA_964596975.1 uncultured Thiotrichales bacterium
TCGTGGGAATGACACCGATGATGCTGCCAACCTTGATGAGGAAATAGAGTTCGACGATTGGGACAACGATAAAGAGCAGAAGAAGGGGCACGTGGGTCTCGCAGAAAAGAAGATTGTCTGTTCAGCATGGCGCCACGAGAGTGGTTTTTCAAGCCACGTCATACCTTGTTGCCAGACCGGCAGTCAGGGAACACGCTGCAATGGCTGGGAAAAAGTCGCTTGATCGCCTGAATCCCTTGATCCAGTATTGTTGACTGCCTCGACAATGCACCGGAGCATCGCCACATTCATGCACAGATACACCCCAAAGCTGTTTTTTCTGCTGATACTCGGCATCATTCTCTCCATCCCCGGCCTTTCTGCTGCGGGCCGTGACCCTGCCACCCACTTCTTTCAGGAATCGTTTGGCGACCTTTCCGAAGAGTTGGAGACAGCGCGAGAAGAAGGCAAACAGGGCATCGTGATCTTCTTCGAGATGGACGACTGCCCGTTCTGCCACCGCATGAAACGAGAAGTACTCAACCAGCCCGATGTTCAGGACTACTACCGCAAACACTTCCGCATCATCAGTATCGATATCGAAGGTGATGTGGAACTGGTCAATTTCGCGGGCAAACAGACGACCCAGAAGGACTTCGCCACCAAAGAGCACCGCGTCAGAGCAACGCCTGTCATCGCCTTTTTCGACCTCGAAGGCAAGCGCACTGCACGCTTTATCGGCGCGACACGCGACGCAAAAGAATTCCTGTTACTCGGTCGCTATGTCGCAGAGGGTCACTACAAGAATGGCAGCTTTACCCGCTTCAAGCGTAGCCAGCGGCAGCACTAGGGAAACGACCCACATGAACGAGAGGTCACTGCCTCAGCTGATTCTCCTGAGCCTGCTATGGTGCCAAAGCGTTATTGCCGGCGACGAGGCGAAAACCCCAGCCGCAACATTGCCCGAACCACTCAGTCTGGCGGCAGCACTGGCCTCAATCGATGACAACCACCCCCGCCTCGTTGGAGCGCAAGCCGGCACGGCAAGCCGCGAAGCGGATGCCGCACAGGCCGCAGCAAGCGATGATGCCCGCATTGATCTGACCGCGGAGCTTCATCGTGTCGACCCGATTGCCGGCCCACCCTACGACGGTCGTGACGACTCGCGCGCGAGCATCACCCTGTACAAGCGCCTTTACGATTTTGGGCGTACCCGCCACCGTATCGATGCCGCAGCCAAAGAGATCGCCGCGAGCCGGGCACGGCTGACACTGACACGACTACAGCTACGCCAGAAAGTGATGCAAGACTACTTCAACGTCCTGCTCGCCGACCTCGCCGCCGCTACCGCCAATGAAGCCATGTCCGTCGCCTATGTTCGTCTCGACCGAGCGAGGGATGAACTGGAACTTGGGAGAATCCCGGAGCTTGAACTGCTCCAGCTGGAGGATGCCTATCAGGAGCGCTTGCTGGAACGCCAGCGTGCAGAATCGGCACAACGCCAAACGCGCGCCCAGCTTGCACTGACACTGAACCGTCCGGATGAGCTCTCCGCCACTTTGGAGCCACCCGAACTACCCGGCCTGACAAGCCCGCTGCCCGAATATGAAGATCTGCTCAACGACAGCTTGGCCAACAATCCGGCGCTCCAGGCCCTGAATGCGCAGCTATTGGCCTTGCAGGACGAGCAAAAAGCCGTTCGTGCGCAACGCTACCCAGAACTCTATCTACAACTGGAGGCCCATGAATATCGCCAGGAATATGGCAGCCGCACGCCATTGCGCGGCATTCTCGGCATCAATGTGCCCTTGTATCAGGGCGGGCGTGTCGATGCCGACATCAGTGCCCAGGTTGCCAAACGGCACAGCCTCACTGCACGAAAGACACAGACCGAATACGAGATCAGGCAAAAACTACTGACGACACTGCAGCAGATCGCGACACTTCAGCTACAGCTGAAACAGGCGACTATCCGTGAAGACTACCGTGAACTTTACCTGGATCGCAGCCGCGCCGAATATGAACTGGAAATCAAGACCGATCTGGGCGATGCCATGGTTGAACAGAGCGATGCCCGCCAGTTTGCGGAAAAAACCCGCTTCGAGCTGGCGCTGGCACGCGAAACACTGGTTGTTCTGACCGGCAACCCCAGCTGGAGCGCCCTCACCCCACCTGATGCAGCCGCCGCAAACGAGGCCAAGCAATGACACAATCACACAGCCGAATCACCAACGCATCACGTCAATTCACCCGTTGTTTTTCGATACTCCTGGTGATGCTTGCGCCGATCAGCCAGGACGCCACGGCCGAAGAACTGCCGGCTACCCTGCGCTGGGCCGAGACCGCCACGCTGTCGACACCGTTGAGCGGCCGTGTCACCAGCGTGAAGATCTCGGTTGGTGATCGGGTGAAGAAACGAGCCTTGCTTGCCACGCTGGACCCGCGCCCGCTGCAAGCAGAGAAGAAACGCGCCGCAGCGGAGGTTCAGCGCCTCAGCAGCCAGCTCCGCATTGCCGAGCGGGAGTTACGCCACGCCGAGGAACTGTTCGATCGCACGGTACTGTCGACCACCGCACTGGAAGACGCCCAGGCCCGTTACGACAGCGCTCAGGCCGACCTTGCACGCGCCAACGCGGAACTGGAGCTGGCGCAAATCCAGCTCGAATACAGCCAGATCCGTGCCCCCTTCAGCGGCGTGATCACCGAGCAGAATATTCACCCCGGTGAAACGGTTAGCAATCGTTGCGACATCACCCCCATGCTACGCATTGCCCGCGGTGGCCACTTGCTGGCAATCGCGCGAATCACGCCGCAACAGGGCGATCAACTCACCGTGGGGCAAACGATAGGCGTCACTGTTGCTGATGAAGGCTTCAAGGGAACGATCCAGCAGATAGCGCCGAGCGCAAGCAACCCGGCATTACTTGAACTCAGCGTCAGCTTCACCACCGACAAGGCCATTACGCCCGGCCAGCGAGCCGTTCTGGAGATTGCGCAATAGCCGGTTTGTCTCCTCCCCGCCGAAATCCTGCCACGAAAATGCTATTGGCAACGAAGTCCCGCAAGTAGAACGGCGGGTCGAGATCCGGCTTGTTCTGGAGCATGCGGCGCAGACGCCACAGCATATATCCGCTCAGATGCCCCAGATCCGCCAGCATGGCGACCAGCAAGCCATAGTTCTTGCGGAAGAAACGACGCCGCGACTCAAACCAGTACCGCGCCCGCCGCGGCTTGGCTACCTCTTCGAGCGTGAAACCCGTCGCAGCCCCTTCGACATGCATCACCCGGCTGGCTGGCACATACCACATCTCCCAGCCGGCACGCCCAGCCTGGATGCACAGATCGGTTTCCTCGAAGTAGAGAAAATAGTCTTCATCCATCAGACCCGTATCGTCGAACACCTCGCGGCGGATCATCAGCGAGGCGCCGGAGAGCCAGACCGCCTGGCTGGGCTCATCACCCAACGGCAGCACAACATTCGAGAACGGCATCAGGCGCTCAAGCACACCGATTTGTGACATGCCAACAAACTCGGTCAGCGGACTGAAGTGGCGATAGGCCACGGTCTGAATCTCATCATCCAAACCATAGGAAAGCCCTGTCGTCATGCCCACCCGCGGACGCTCCTGCATGAAGCGTATCAGCTCAAGGGCCGCACCGGGTTCGACTTCAGAATCAGGGTTGAGCAGCCAGATGAAGTCAGGCTGCTGATCACGTGGCCGGGCGAGCGCAGGACGTATCGCCACATTGTTGCCGAAGGAGAATCCGCCATTGCGGCCCGCGGGAAGCACCTCAACCCAATCGGACCAACCGTTTTCCCTTACCGCCGCGGCAATTTTCTCGACCGAGCCATCTTGCGAGTCATTATCGACAACACACATCTCCAGCCCCGGGGCATTCAGCTCACGCTCCCGAGCAACAGATTCAATGCACTTGATGGTGAGTTCGGCTGTCTTGTAATTGACGGTGACGGTAAGGATCTTATTCATTGATACGCCCTTTTTACCTGCTAGGAGAGGACGTAATCGTAAGTGCAAAGTATCAGCCGATCAGCTGATACGCTCTACATAATTTGTGTCGCCGAGGTGGCGGTTTCGTCAAATAGGATTACCACGACACTGTTTCAGTTCATCCACCAGCCAGGTCCCGGTGGTCGCATCATCACCCCAGCCAGTGTACAGATAACCACAGTAGAAGAATGCCGGAATGGCCACATTGGACTCACCGATCGCGTCAGCCATGTTGTACATCGACACCAGATTCTTGCGGTTTTCGCTGATCTCGCGCAAATGCACTTTCACCCAGGGGTAGTTGCGCGCAATCTTCTTGATGAACGGCATCGCCTCATGGCAATGCGGACACTGCTTGCCCCAGTACATATAGAGATGTACGACAACCTGGCCGGTACTGTTCTTTGAGGTCCAGACGATATCCATCGGGCTGGTGCTGCGAGTATCAACAACCCTGATCTTGCTGATTGCCGCCTGCGGCATCATGACGATAAACGCTGCGATCACCAGGCTTCCAAGAAATTTCATGACGCTATTCCCCAATGAGAAGGCGCCGCCGACAATCCATCCACCGCACCTTGAAAAGCAATATTTTCAACCAATTAAGATGAGTATATAACACAGAACATTAATTTCTAGCCAGCCCGGCACAGATTACCAACGAGTAATGTTCTGCCAAAACCGCAGCTATCGGCTACCGCGCACTCACAACTCAAGCCAGTAATTGCGTGAAATCTGCCAGCTCAACGACCGGTTCGGCACACTGTATGCCTTCACACAGGTAGGCAACCGGGCCTTCGTCACGTCCCGATTTAATCGCCAGCGCCGGCGGCAAATCACTGGCATCATTCGGTATCGCAAAGCCGAGCGTACGTGGATCTGAATGCGCAGCAAGTGCCATTGCCCACTCCTCCAGCGCCTGCCCCTCACCGCGAACCACCATGATCTTGGGCGGCTCGATCTGTTCTTGCAGCGCTGCCAGCATGCCGCAGTGCGCTACCGGCGCCCGAGCAACCAGCCCGGAACCGGCCGCCATGCAACGCTGAGATGCATCGATATAGCGGTTGTCACCCAGCAGATAGCCCAGTCGGCCCAGCGCCTTGGCCGCCACCGCATTGCCGGCTGGCAATGCCTCGTCAGCGAAGGGCTT
>CAZQXF010000215.1:0-5096 GCA_964596975.1 uncultured Thiotrichales bacterium
GACGTTCATTGGTGAGCATATCGCGCGGCATGCGAAGGCGTTGGGGCGGTGAGGGGTGCTTTGCTGCCCTAACTCACCAACGGCACAGTCTCTGGGGCGATCGGGCAGAGCATCCTCGCCGGGCGGAGTTTGTGATCGCTCAAATCACTGAATGGAAAGGCCGACAAAGACTACTTCGCCTACTGATAGGCCTTCCATGCATCGTCCTCTTCGGCGCGGTCCCAGTCCGACGCCAGTGTGGGCTCACTCAGTAACGCCGTCGCAGTGACAGCTTCCTCATCATCGAGGATGATGACCAGCGCCCGGCGCCGATGTTTGAGCTTGACGTCTTCTTTCAGCCGGATATTGCCCTCTTCGTCGATTTCGGCTTCTACGGTTTGCAGCATGCTGAACCTCTTGGATTGGTCGCTGAAAAAAGTCATTGACGGCTAAAGTATAGATGCATAAATCATGCTCCGATGACTCGGAATTTTCCTTTGCGCGTTGCCCGCCCCCCGGTTCAGAATGGCAGATGATTGATTCGCCGGCAGGCATCCACCACCGTCAGGCGTCCGTCCCGTGCCAAGGTGTGGGTGGCGATCATTTCCGGGTACTGATCTGCCGTTGTTGCGTCCAGTATTCGCTCTTCGTAGGCGCTTTCATCGAGACGGACGACCTCGTTGAGGTTGAGGCCGAAGCCGTAGATGCCGGCGCAATTCTGCGAGGGGCGCAATAAACGGCCCTGGTGTTCGATGATTCGTCCTGCGGGGCGGGCTCGGGTGACGTCGCTGATTACGGGGTTGCGTCGATGCGGGCACCATTGACCATCGAGCAGATCGTCGCTGTGATAGATATGCAGTTCGTCATTCTCCGAGGCGGCCGGATGTTGCTTGACCGAGCAGAACAACCACCACTTGCCGTCTTTATGCAGCAAGGAGGAATCGACCGCTTCGATATCGTCCAGCAGCACGCGCGCCAACGTCCAGCGATGCGGGAACTCGACACAACGGTACAGTTCGATGGTTCGGTTGGCCGAACTTTCCGGCAGCATGTAGATTTCGCCGCGATGCTCGAACACCTGCGGATAGGAGAGGTGATAATCGGTTTCCAGTACTTTCACCGGCTCGCTCCAGCGCCCCTGTGCATCGATTTGCAGCACCGAAATAAAACCCTTGTTTTCGGCGAACAGCATTTCTTCGATGAACACATGCCATACCCCGTCGCGGTAAAAAATATGCGGATCGGCCCAGATGCGGTCGCGTGGCGGCGCAATGGTGGTGAAGCGGTCGAGGTCCAGTGAGATCTCGTCGGACAGCTGAAATTTCAAATACCACTGCTCACGCGTCAGCTTGGCGTGATAGTAGAAGCGGAAGATATCCGGCAGCTTGCCCGCCAGCTGCCATAGCAATTGTCCGGTCGATGGGTAGTCGCGATCATCTTCGCTGATGCCGACGGCCACATCTGCGCTGACCGGCCCGCCTGCCGGTTGTAGCTGTAGCGGCGTCGCGGCGACGGATGCCGCCGCTGGTGCCGGCTCGAACACGACGGCCGGAAACACGATCGGTGCCGTAGTCCAATCATCCTCCACCACATCAGCGATCAGCCGGGGCAGCAAAGCCTTGGCCTTCCAGAGAATCTGCTCACGATTTCGCCGCACCGAAATCGCATCAGTGCTGGAGCGTGACCAACTGACAATGCGGCCAGTATGCCAGCCTGGACGCTGATGACGAACCGCAATGGCCGAGCTGCGCTGACGCCTCATCACCTCGTGAAAACCGATGGGGTTAAGCGTGTTGCCTTGTGCGTCCACCGCCTCGTGCCACAGCACGCCGTGACGACTCCAAGACAGGCAGCGCTCACGCAGTTCTCCGGCGTTTGACGACAATACGAGCAGATCAAAAACTTCGGCGTTGGCCTGCGGTGTTGCCCAGTAGGGCCATGCTGGGGGCAGGGGTGATGGCGCCAGCGGGTCGTCGAACATCCCGAAGATGCGGCTGTCCAGCGTCTCGTACCAGCGGCAGGCTGTTGGCACCGCTTGCGATGCCGACGCTTCGCTGCCCGGCCGAACGATACCGACGCTCACGCCGGGTATTGTTATCAACGCCTGAACCATGGCCATTTCCCAGGCCGGTAGTTCACTGCCATGGCAGACCACGCCAATCTTCATTGACTTAGACACGACCTTGCACCCATCCGGCTTCGTTCTGGGACGTTGCATGCTTGGCGTCCAGTGCATCGAGCCGCGCCTCGAACAACCGTGCCAGCGCGTTGAAATTGTTGTCCCGGTTATATTGGGCGACCACCTTGCGACGCGCCGCTTCCCCGATTTGTGCTCTCAGTGACGGGTCGGCCAACAAGCGTTGCAACGCCTTGGTGAGTGCCTGGACATCGGCTGCGGTAAACAGCAAGCCATCCTTGCCATCGTCGATCAGCTCTGGAATCCCGGTGATGCGTGATGCCACACAGGGAATTTCCATCGCCATCGCCTCCATCAGTACCACCGGCACCCCTTCGGCAAAACTGGGCAGGCAGAAAACATCGGCTTGCTGAAAATATGGCAGAATCTGCTCCTGATTGACGGCGCCGGCAAACTCGACGCGGTCGCCAATGCCCAGCGATCTGGTTAGCGCCTCCAGTGATGCACGCTCCTCGCCATCACCCACCAGAATCAATCGTAGCGAGCTGAATTCCTGCTGCAATGTGGCGATCGCTTCGAGTAGCAAGTGAATGCCCTTGGCGGCATTGAGTCGCCCGACGCAGAGAATATTCAATGTGCCAGCTTTGCCCCGGTCGGATGGGAGTGGCGCAAACATTTGCACGTCGACACCCAGCGGTGCCACGGTAATCTTGTGCCAGTGTTCGTTGGGCGACAGCCGCATGAGCTGGCTGGCGGTGTAGTGGCTGATGCAGAAAATGAAATCGGCGGCCTCGATTTTGCGCGGCAGGTGATATCCCGGTGCATCGTAGAATTCATCCGACCCGTGGATGCTCAGCGACAATGTGATCGGCGCGACCTCCTTCACCAGCAGCGCGACGGTGGCCACCTCTGAGCCGAAATGAACATGCAGATGGCGACTGCCGGTTGTCTGCATGCGCCGCGCAACAACGACCGCCTCGATAAAATAGAACAGCCGGTAGAACAGCTGTCGCGGTGAGCCATTGGCCAGCCCGATTGCGCTGAACAAACCACGCAGATAGCGCAGCGGCGAGCCCAGCAATATCGCCAGATGTGCGCTGAGAATATGCCCGATACCCGCTGACTTGATGTAGAAACAGGCGCGCCGTTCACTGCGCTCAATGGCCGTCAGCCCATCGTCGGCACGATCAGGGTCGTTGATTGAACAGACATCGATCGCCAGCCCACGGCTGCGCAGATGGCGAATCTCGTTGAGAATAAAAGTCAAAGAAATAGCCGGGTAATGGCTGACCAGATAGGTGATGCGCTTTGTTGTCATTATTATGCTGCTCCCTCGTAGGCTGCTCGAAAAGCCCTTCCGTGAGCTGCAAAGCGGCGGTCCAAGTCATACGGCGCCCGTCGCGTTCGTGGTTAGCCATCATTGAAACGGCCACATCTCCCTGTACCACGCGCCGATCGACAATCAACTTCATCGAACAGCGTGCCGCCATTTTCACCCATCAGTAAACGGACCGCCGTGATCGCTGACGAGTTTCATCCGTCGGTATACCCCTATTTTTGCAACGAGCTTGGCAACCCTATGTAAATCCCGGTGCCAGACTTGCGTGATAGCGTTTCGAGCCTGTGCAAACCCGGCGCGACGGGGTTTATCTGTCCATCCGTACCGTGCAGAATTTGTATTCTGGTATTTGCTTGAACCGACTGAGCGTTTCTTTAGTGGGATGGGGGGGGATGGATTCCAGTCAGCCGACGCTCGACGCTTATTCTGCCATTAAGCCACCTGTAGCCTGCACCGGCATTATGTCGCCCATTTTCGTCACCCATACAGCCAGACCGAATTTTTTCGCCAATGGCTGCGCCAGTGCTGGCAGTTTCATGCGCCATTGACCATTGCTGGGTTGCGAGTCTGCCTGATCCAGCACCAGAAAGTCGTGGGTCAGCGTCTTACCCGCGTTTTCTCCCCGGCTGATGTCGCTTGTGATGCCGAAACCCAGGATGGCTGCATGAAGCACCCACGGTCCGGCATAATTTGGGGCAGGGGAGAACCGGGCTTCTATGTCGCCATCATCCAGGGCTACTTTAAGAACGCCCACTTTTACAGTGGACGTGGGCAATACGCGCCGACTGAACCAGCCCCTCCATTCCTCGCCGTTGATGACGAATGCTGGTGTATAGACTGAGGACACGGAGCCAGCGGCGTTGTATCCCCGTTGTCGAGCTGACCAGCGTTTATTCGAATAGGGATCACGCCAGCCAAGATCATCCCAGTAATCCACCGCATAGGCGACCGGGACGAATTCGCGCCACAAGCGCGGGTCGTTTTCGAGGCGGCTCAGCCATTCTTCTGCTGGTGGGCATGAATTGCAGCCTTCCGAGGCGTAAAGCTCAAGCAGCGAAGTTTGCTGTGGCCCACTGGTAAATGTCAGTTCCTCCGCCTGGGCGAACACTGTCCACAATGTGGAAATAATGACAAATAATGCGCGCATTCATCCTCCTTTCGTTCTATCTGCCCCATGCGCCAAACCGAGATAGTGAGTAATAATCGGCCTTGTGCGGTTCTCAAAGTACGGACCTTAGGCGCTGTCCAGATGCGTTCATGCGTTCGTTCAGTGCTGATGGGGTCAGGTCTTGTTGAGTGCTGATGGGGTCAGGTCTTGTTGTGCGGTGTAACGGATAGCAGGTACTGTTAGACCGTCGGCGTTGGCGGCCAGGATGATATTGGCGAAGGCAGCGGTCTTGGTAAGAAAGGTATCGCGTACCAGCGAGTTCTCCAGCCCCGGCGTTCATAACTCAGCTAGGGTTAGTTCAGTTCACGACCGAGCTTGCATCCACAAAGGCTCCGGCTTGTCCACCAGCGTTCGTGGTGACCACTACTGATAATCACTAACTCAAGCTTCGGAGTTCATGTCGCATCTAAATCAGTGAGCAAGCCATTGATGCAAAACGAATGATGCGTTGCAATAGATGGTATTGTTGATTC
>CAZQXF010000216.1:0-3789 GCA_964596975.1 uncultured Thiotrichales bacterium
AACTCCGCGCTTCCGCCTTGATTTGGCGCAAAACGGGGGCAATCTGAGCAGTTACGGGCCTGTACCGAGCAGTTACCTCCTCGATTGCATTTTCAGTGTGTACATTTGCTACAACGGTGCACGAGATGATCCGTTGACATACCAACCGGTATGGACTATAAAACAAACCGACGGGTATGCCGGGTGTGGCCTGAGACGCTGAATGACGACCGTAACGAAAACAGACAAAGAAACCGCGAGCCCCCGGGACCGATCCCTGTGGCACTTTTGGGACCGTGTACGGTGTTGTGATCGTCCCAGCGAAGCGACACGGCAGCAGTTACTCGCTGCTGCGTTCGAGGAGATTCACCGGTTTGGCTTCCAGTCGGCCAGTGTCAGTCGGATCCTCAAACATACCGGGGTCACGAAAGGCGCTTTGTACCACTATTTCCCCAGTAAAAAAGCGCTTGGCTACGCCGTGCTCGATGAAATGATCCGTCACCGCATGCGCGAATTCTGGATTGAACCGCTCCAGGCATCACACCCTATTGATGCCATCATTCACACCATCACCGAGGCGGGAAAACAGATGTCGCTGGACGATATTCGCTTGGGTTGTCCGCTGGCCAATCTTTCGCAGGAAATGTCACCGGTGGATGAAGGTTTCCGTGAACGCATCGAGTCGATCTATGCCGAATGGCGTGGTGGTGTTGCAGCAGGGTTGCGACGTGGCCAGGAGGCGGGTGAGGTCAGAGGCGATGTCGACCCTGACCAAATGGCGGTAATGATTGTGGCAACCTTGGAAGGCTGTCTCGCGACCGCAAAAAATGCGCAGAGCCATGAGCTGTTGATGCAGTGTGGGCACGCGTTGATTCAGATTCTCGACAGTCTGAGGACATAAGGAAAAACAAATGATAAAAAATTACGCCGAATGGCTCCTGCGCTGGCGCTGGCTGGTGATTATTGTCAGCGTTTTGTCAGTGGTGTTGCTGGGGTCGGGTGGACGGTTTTTGAGTCTGACGAACGACTATCGGGTATTTTTCAGCAAGGAAAATCCGCAGCTTACTGCTTTCGAAAACCTGCAGGATACCTACACCAAAACTGACAATGTCCTGATCATGCTGCTGCCGAAACAGGGCAGTGTCATCAGCAAGCCGGTGCTGACCGCAGTGGCGGAGCTGACCGAGGCGGCGTGGCAGGTTCCCTATTCGATACGCGTCGATTCGATCACCAACTTTCAGCATACCTACGCGGAGGGAGATGATCTGGTCGTTGAGGATTTATTCGAAGACCCGCAATCGATGTCAGATGACGAATTGTCGCGGCGGGGGGATATTGCCTTGTCCGAGCCATTGCTCGTCAATCGTCTGATCTCGCCGGATGCGCACGCGACCGGCGTCAATATCACCATTGAGCTACCGGGGGTGAACCCAAC
Source organism: uncultured Thiotrichales bacterium (assembly GCA_964596975.1). Taxonomy (GTDB): domain Bacteria; phylum Pseudomonadota; class Gammaproteobacteria; order UWMA-0217; family UWMA-0217; genus JALSHZ01. The sequence goes on from CAZQXF010000216.1 coordinate 1,415, forward strand.
CGCTGAAGTGCCCGAGGTGGTCAGTTTCGTGCGTAACATGATCGCTGACGTCGAACAGCAATACCCCGACATCGATTTTTATGTCACCGGCGTGGTGATGATGAACAACGCCTTCCCGGAGGCGTCGATCGGTGATATGCAGACATTGGTGCCGATGGCGTTGGCCGCGATTGTTTTTGGGCTGATCTTTTTCCTGCGGACGGTCAGTGGGACCGTCGTTACCGTCGTTTTGATCTTCATGTCCATTTTCATGGCAATGGGATCGGCCGGCTGGTTCGGCATCCGCCTGACACCGCCCACGATGTCGGCACCGACGATGATTCTGACATTGGCAGTGGCGGACTCGATACATTTTCTGTCGACGATGCTGTTTCGTATGCGCCATGGGGACAGCAAGCATGATGCCATCGTCGAGAGCCTGCGGATCAACTTTCACCCCATTTTTCTGACCTCCCTGACCACCGCCATCGGTTTTCTCAGCATGAATTTCTCCGATGCACCGCCGTTTCGTGACCTCGGCAACATCACGGCGATGGGCGTCGTCTACGCATTTGTTCTCAGCGTCACCTTTTTGCCGGCAATGATTTCAGTGCTGCCGGTGCGTGCCCGAACCCGCAAGACGCGGGGAGCTCATTTCATGGATGCGATTGCCGAATTCGTCATTCGTTACCGCAGTCTGCTTCTGTTCGGTGTGGGCGGGCTGATCCTGGTATTGACCGTGCTCGCGCCGCGCAATGAGCTGAATGACAATTTCGTGCAATACTTCGACGAGCGTATCGAGTTTCGCCGGGCGACCGACAAAGTAGCGGAAAATCTGACCGGGCTGTATTTCATCGATTATTCAATGGACAGCCGTCAGGCAGGTGGCATCAGCGAACCGGAATTTCTGCGCAAGATCGAGGATTTTGCCAACTGGTATCGCCAGCAGCCCGAGGTGACTCACGTCAATGTAATCACCGATATCTTCAAGCGTCTGAACCGCAACATGCATGGCGACGACCCCGATTGGTACAAGCTGCCGGAGGCACGCAATCTTGCCGCCCAGTACCTGCTGCTCTACGAGATGTCGCTACCCTATGGTCTGGATCTGAACAATCAGATCAATATCGACAAGTCGGCAACCCGGATGTCGGTGGTTCTGAAGACCATTACCACGCAAGAGGTACTCGCGTTGGAGGAGCGCGCACGCCGGTGGATGCAGCAGCACACACCCGAATTGGTGACACGGGGAGCGAGTCCCACGATCATGTTTGCGCATATAGGCATTCGCAATATCAAGAGCATGTTGACCGGGACTACAGTTGCGCTGTTGCTGATTTCACTGACGTTGATCTTTGCTCTGCGCTCCCTGCGACTGGGATTGATTAGCCTGATTCCGAATCTCGCACCGGCAGCCATGGCGTTTGGCGTATGGTGGCTAGTGCGGGGCGAAATTGGGTTGGCACTTTCTGTTGTGGTGGCAATGACCTTGGGTATCGTCGTCGATGATACGGTGCATTTTCTCAGTAAATACACGCGTGCCCGGCGTGAACAGGGGTTGAACACCGAGGATGCCGTCCGCTATGCATTCTCCAGCGTGGGTATCGCGCTTTGGGTGACGACAGCGGTGTTGGTGGCTGGTTTTCTTGTGTTGTCCTATTCGGCTTTTGAATTGAACTCATCAATGGGTCTGATGACAGCGATAACTATTGCCATCGCCCTGTTCGTCGATTTTTTCTTTTTGCCACCGCTGTTGATGTGGCTGGATCGAGACAAGGAACCCGTGCGTAAGGCGGCGGTCGATGTTGCATAGCCCGGTTGTTTCAATGCCCTTTTGATACTTGATGGAGTAGAACTAACGTGAGAAAAATATTTTCGTTCGCAACGCTGCTACTGTTACTGGCTGTCCCGGTTGGGGCGCTGCTAGCTGAAACAGCCGAGGAAAAAGGGCTGCGCATCGCGCAGGAGGCTGACGCCTATGACAAGGGCTTTGGTGACTTTACCGCCGATATGGTGATGACGCTACGCAATCGCAAAGGGCAGGAAAGTGTTCGTCAGATTCGCATCCGCACGCTGGAGGTTGATGGTGACGGCGATAAGAGTATGTCGATATTCGATGACCCTGCTGACGTCAAGGGTACGGCCATGCTGACATTTTCACATGGTCTGAAACCCGATGACCAATGGCTCTACCTGCCCGCGCTGAAGCGGGTGAAAAGGATCAGCTCAAGAAACAAATCGGGTCCGTTCATGGGCAGCGAGTTTGCATTTGAGGATCTGGGGTCTCAGGAGGTGGAAAAATACAGTTACCGCTATTTGCGTGAGGAACCCTGTGGCGAGTGGCAGTGTCATGTCATCGAGCGCAAGCCGAAATACAAGTATTCCGGCTACACGCG
>CAZQXF010000216.1:3889-5090 GCA_964596975.1 uncultured Thiotrichales bacterium
GGCCGCAGCGACGATTGGCGATGCTACCGCTGCGTGGCGTGGCAATGCCGCGTTGGAGGCACGCTATTTTCTCAATGACGGGCTGTATTCAGAACAGGACAACTTCTATCCATCGGTCTCGATGGAGGCTGAGTACTATCACGCGTTTGAAAACAGCGATTATTCACTGACGATCACGCCATTCTACCGTTACGACGCTATCGATGATGAGCGTACCCATGGAGACTTCCGTGAGTTTCGCCTGCATGTGGCCAGGGGAGAGTGGGAGTGGGATGTTGGTTTGATCAAAGTGTTCTGGGGTGTCACCGAATCACGCCATCTCGTCGATATCATCAATCAGACCGATCAGATCGAAAATATCGATGGTGAAGACAAACTGGGTCAGCCAGCGGTGCATGGGCTGTGGTATCGCGACTGGGGTACGGTCGAGTTGTTCCTGATGCCCGGGTTTCGCGAGCGGACATTTCCTGGTGACAAGGGTCGCTTGCGTGGCCCGCTGGCAGTCGATACCGATAACGCCAGCTATGAGTCGGATGATGAAGACAGTCATCTCGATGTGGCGCTGCGCCTTGCAGGCACGGTCAAGGATGACTGGGACGTTGGCTTGTCCTTTTTCTCCGGCACCTCCCGTGAGCCGGACCTGGTTGTTGACATGTCCGGGGCGGCCCCACGTTTGACGCCGTTCTACCCACTGATCGACCAGATCGGTCTCGATGTGCAGGCAACGCTCGACAATTGGCTATGGAAACTCGAAGCCATCCACCGCGAACAGGCAGATGCAGGTTTCGACGCCGTCGTCGGTGGTTTTGAATATACCTTCTACGGTATCGCTGACGGCGCGTCCGATCTGGGCGTATTGCTGGAATATCATCATGACAGCCGGGGCAAGTCCGCGCCGACACCGTTTCAGAATGATGTGTTTGTCGGTGCGCGCTGGGCATTGAACGATGCCCAAAGCACTGACTTTCTCGCCGGCGGCCTGTTCGATGTCGATCTCGGCAGCCGCAGTTTTCGCGTTGAATTCAACCGGCGCCTGGGGCAGAACTGGAAGTTGACGGGAGAAGCGCAGCTGTTTTCGCAGATCGATAGCGAAGATATTCAGTATGCGCTTCGTCGGGATGATTTTATCCAGATTGAACTGGCGAGGTATTTCTAAAGGGTGCCACATACTCGATTTTCGGAGCCGGTTGGCCCCCTCTCC
>CAZQXF010000217.1:0-5080 GCA_964596975.1 uncultured Thiotrichales bacterium
GGCGAGAAAGGTACCCAGTATGCCGCCGACACCGTGAACCGGGAAGACATCCAGTGAATCGTCGATCTTCAGCACCCGTTTGATATACATGGTGGCATTGAAGCAGACAACGCCTGCGAGGATGCCGATGACCAATGCCGCTGCCGGGCCGACGAAACCCGACGCAGGTGTGATGGTACCCAGTCCTGCAACCATGCCGGTGACGGTGCCGAGCACGGTGGGTTTCTTGTATTTGATCCATTCGATGAACATCCATGTCATCGCACCTGCCGCAGCGGAGATATGCGTGACCAGCATCGCCATGGCCGCGTCTCCATTGGCGGCCAGCGCGCTGCCGCCATTGAAGCCGAACCATCCAACCCACAGCATGCCGGCGCCGATCACGGTCAGTGTCATGTTATGCGGCATCATGGCGGTGGTGGGGAAGCCGCGCCGTGGCCCAATCACGATGGCAGCCACCAGGGCTGCAACACCGGCTGTGATGTGCACCACGGTGCCGCCGGCGAAGTCGAGCAGGCCCATGCTGCCAAGCCAGCCGCCGCCCCACACCCAATGCGTAACAGGTGCGTAGACGGCGAGTAGCCAGAGGCAGGAAAAAATCACCACCGCTGAAAAGCGCATCCGCTCGGCGAAGCCGCCGACGATCAGCGCGGGTGTGATGATGGCGAAAGTCATCTGGAACAGGGCAAACAGCGATTCTGGGATAGTGCCCGAGAGCGTGTCTTCGCCCATTCCGGCAAACAGGACTTTCGACAAACCGCCAATAAATCCATTGCCGTCGGCGAATGCAAGGCTGTAACCGGCGATGAGCCAGAGCATCGTCATCAGCCCGGCGATCACGAAACACTGCATCAGTACGGACAGGACATTTTTGGTGCGAACCAGGCCGCCATAGAACAGTGCAAGACCTGGCAGTGTCATGAACAGCACCAGTGCTGTTGAGGTCAGTATCCAGGCGGTATCGGCAGCGTTTAACGTGGCTTCGTCGGCCAGTAACAGACCGGGCAGCAGGAAAATGCCCAGAGCCATGATTATGCGTTGGGGAAGCAAGCGAGTTTTCAAGGGAGTCTCCAGTCGGGGGTGGAATGAAACGTGGCTGAAGGGGCTGCCCTGCCATGCGCATGACGGGCAGCCCGGGTGGCACATCAGAGAGCGTTGGGTCCGGTTTCCCCGGTGCGGATACGCACCACATGCTCGACTGGGCTGACAAAGATTTTGCCATCGCCGATCTTGCCGGTGGCTGCTGCTTTCTGAATGGTTTCGACGACATTGTCGACAACCCCTTCTTCGACGGCGATCTCCATCTTGACCTTGGGAAGAAAGTCGACGACGTACTCGGCGCCCCGGTAGAGTTCGGTGTGGCCTTTCTGGCGGCCAAAACCTTTGACTTCAGTAACGGTAATGCCCTGGACACCGATCTCAGACAATGCCTCCCTGACATCGTCGAGCTTGAACGGCTTGATAATGGCGGTAATCAGTTTCATCGCATGCTCCTTGTGTTATATAGAAGGAATGGACGCAATTTACAGCGCGATCAGGCGGATGTCACTACCCAACCTTGATTCGGGCACGCTTGGCCTCCGGCGGGTTTCGGGTGTCCCTGCGATAGTCGGCGTGCATGAAGCCTGTTTTATCTCTGATTAACCAGTGACTAAGTGTGTGTGACTAGAGTTTACAATTAGCATTAAACAGAAGAGCGGAACGCTCGGAAGCATGGCTACTACATGACTGCTCTGTGAGTATCGGTAGGCGTATGCCCGGGACGAGGTCCGTCAGAGGAAGTGGAATGTCTGGACACAAGAGCGTGTTGGCGGACAGCCAGCAAGATCGGAAAACTGCTTCCCGAAAGGATTCGGAAACACATCGTCAGTTCAAACAGCTTGTTGCCGAGCTGGAGGTATTGCTTCGGGATTTCCACGACGCGGGCAGTCGGGCACCGATGTCGACGCTAAAACTTGCGAACTGGGCAGGCGACATGCTCAAACTGTACCAGGCAGAAGAGCAGCGGCTCGAAGAAGACCTGCATACATTCGAACGGCGCTATGGTCGCGTGATCGGCGATTTGACCAAGATCCTGCGTGAACTACTCGACCTGCCTGAAAATCAGGCACTGTTAAAGAAGTATCGGTGCTACAGCCTGCGAGACGAAATGTCGAATGGGACGAATAGCGCAAAGCCTCCAACGCACCAGGCATTCTCGATCAGCACAGCGTCGAGGCCGTCCCCCCAGGCCGCCGCACCGCCAATGGTCGGCACCAGTTCAGCTCCTGATGAAACTGACCAACCACTGCATGTTTCTCATCGTCACGGTAAAAATACCGCCTACCGCTATTCAATAAGGTTGCTTGGCGGTTTTTCACTACAGCATAGCGATGGCACCCCAATCATGCCGCCGGCGGGTAAGGCGGGCCAGATTCTGAAATACCTGATCGTCCATCGGAATCTGCGGATACTGCGGGATGTCCTGATGGATCGGTTCTGGCAGCGTCACGACCCGGACAGTGCGCGAAACAATCTGAACGTCGCGATCTATGGTCTGAGAAAAGCCATGAAACAGGAAGGTGTCTCCGATCCCTGCATCATATTTCGTGACGGGGGTTATCAAATCGATCCTGACGTACCCATCTGGGTCGATGTGGATGCGTTCAATGCATGCATCGGCCGTGCCCGAAAACTGGTGCTGAATCACGAATATGAGGCGGCATATCAGGAATATGAACGCGCCGATGGATTCTACTGTGGCGAATTCCTGCCTGATGACCTTTATGAGGAATGGACGATCCCCATTCGTCAGGACCTGACGGAAAAATATGTCAGCATGTGTCGATATATGGCCGATTATTTGCTGAAAACGCGTAATTACAACGCTGCGCTCGCAATGACGCGGCGGCTACTGCAAATTGAACCCTGTGATGAAGCAGTTCATCGCCAGATCATGACGATTCACGCCGAATCAGAGCAGCGGCACCTTGCGGTGCGTCAATACAATCTATGCAAGGCGCTCTTGGCAAAGGAGCTTGGCATCGAGCCGGAAGAAAAAACGAAGCGCCTTTTGAAGAAAATCCGAACCGGTAAGTGACCTCCCGATGCGACCTGGTAAACCAGCCCATCACGCTGGCGCGAGCATGCGAACTGAAGGGTGATTTGAAATATTTCCTGCTAACCGCCCATTAAGTCTTTTGCGCTAAGGTAACGTTAGGCAAACCAATTCAGGCGCGTTCAACACATGGGAAAAAAAACCGATAGTGACAGCCCTCAATCTGAGGGGGACTGGCAGCCCATCTCTACCTTCATTGTAGAATATCAGCAGCAAGTCATTCCCGTGGAAGCCGGAAAATCGCTTGTTCGCTTCAGGAGTGTGGTACATAACCTGGAGGAGGGAGACGGTCGTGAGTGGGAGGGGCTAGCGGAACGGGAACTGTCGGCGTGGATGTTGTCGCGAACAGCGCAAACAGCTGGCAACGCCTATCGGCAACAGTTACCGGATCAGGGTGATGGTGTCGTCCGCATGCCCGTACGGCTCAGCCTTGAAAAAGTTGCGGTAAGCGCCAATGAGTCACTGAATGCGATCTGTACGAAAGATGGTGTTTTCAGTGGCTATGTTTCTCAAGCCTACCCGCTTGATATCGCAGTGCATTTGCACGTTGCCGGGATGCACGACAGCAATAAAGTCGACTGCTATATGGTTGGTTTCTCGGCGCTACGTCTCGCCGATGGAAAACGTTTTTTCCTGGGCTGGTCTCCCATAGAAAATAAGTTTGCTTCAAAAACAACCGTCGAGATAAAGGATGTGCGGCTTGAAAGAGGCGTATATACACTACGCGTGACGGCAGTGCTGGAAAACTGTAGGCCGCGTCTCGCCTTTATGGACGCATCGATTCTCGTTGTTGTCTGATCTCACAAGTTTTTTCGCGCTGGCTGCGGACCCTCTTTGCTGGGAAAAGCAGATATTTCAGGTGTTATTCAATTTATTTGGCGTATTTTAATCCAGCCCTAATTCTTCCTCGATATGGTAAGCACAGTCAAGGTGTTACTCGCCTGGCAACGATTTCAGATTTTCATGATCTGAAAGTGTTTATTTTCGATAACGGAAGAGGAAGTAAAAATGGCACATTGCAGCATTCAATTACCTGACGGTTTCTGTGATCAAATCTCGGCAAACATGCATGTCCATCTGTATGAGATTCCGGGAGACTCGCCGGTCAACGTGATCAAGCGCGACCAAAGCTATCGCGTGGTCGTTCATATCGAGCTCAGTGCACAGCTCAAGCGTTTGCTCTGCGGTCAATGGTGTGTTTCGGTCATGGCCGAGGGTGCAGGCACGGCGGGCGAGCGCAAGGATGTGAAACGTATCCGGATGAATAACTGTAGCGATGCGATGGATGAGGTCGTCTTCAATCTCGATGGTAGCTGGTTTACCTCGGGCGAGGACAACACTGGACCTGCGGCCGAAGGTGCTTGTGGTGACGTGTTCAATCTGACCGTTACTGCCATTGCACTCGATGCCTGTGAGGGTGAGCCTATCGGCATTGCAGGCTTCTGCACCCTGGGTCCCGTCATGGTCTATGGCTGAAATCAGTCAGTCGGCTAGCCCGGACTTCTCACCGGGTGGTGAGGTAATCGCGCAGGGCTTTGGATTCACAAGGGGTTTTGTGAAGGAGTGGAATAACAGTGTGTATTTCCGACTGAACAAAATCCCTTGTGGATTCAAAGAACAAGCGAGGGCTCGTCAATCCGGTGAGAAATCCGGGCTTGATGGCTGCGGACCTGCGCCGCAGCCATTGTTTTTCACCCTTGTTGTTGTCCCGGCCTCAAAGAGGGCCAACGTGCTGGTGGTCGTCGGAAATTCAAGCAGGTCAAAGAAAAAAAAAGCGGCACTACGTCGGCTGTTGCGTCGGGGGGATTCATTGTTCGGGCGCCAGTGGCAAGAGACTTCCGGTCTTTGATGCAGCCGCGGAAAGGCGATTGAAATCGCCCCAACCATCAGATCCGGAAATCCGCTAGCTCTAGCCAAAACATAAACCCGATCGGGTCGAGGTGACGGAATCTCGCCCGTCACCCCTCCCACACCACCGGACAT
>CAZQXF010000218.1:0-5066 GCA_964596975.1 uncultured Thiotrichales bacterium
AATACCGCTATTAGATATCTCTTCCATTTTTCCATTTATTATTCCCTATAGACATAACAGTTAGTCGGCGTCCCATTGACGTGTTTTAACACGTCAATGGGACGCATATCCCTACATCCGCCTCTTCGTCCGATCCTTGCGTCAACCCATGTCCACAGCGGGCTTCGACGTATCGCAATATCTCGTCTTGCCGTTGATATGCGTCATGAACCGTAGATAGGCGTCATGGTGACGCATATCTACGCTCAAGCCGGGATTTGCGGTCGCTTACGATTATACGATCGCTAACGCGGTGTGGCTATATCGATGCGAAGTCCTTCTTCTTTTCGTGTGTTGCGCGAGGTGGTCGTTTTACGGCGTCATCTTGCTGGTGTCGGTGTGCGATGTGATCAGGGGCCGCGATTTCAGTCAGGGGAACGGGTAGGGCTATTTGGCTCGGGATTTTTGGCGGCTGTAGTGGTGTTGACGCTACGCGCGGTTTTGTCGACAGGGTCGAGTGGGGCGGGGTTTTTCTTTGCGGCGATGCCGAGTTCGTGCATTTTTCTGGCGCTGGGGATGAGTTGTTTTTCCAGTGAGCCGATGGCTTTGTTGTAGTTTTCGACGCTGTTGTTGAGGCTTTGTCCGAGGCGTGAAAAGTGTTCGGTGAGGGTGCTGATGCGTTGGTAGAGTGCTTCGCCGAGCAGGCGAATTTCTTCGGCATTTTGCGAGAATTTTGCCTGACGCCAGCCGAAGGCGACGGCGCGCAGCATGGCGATGAGGCTGGCGGGTGTCGTCAGTACGATGTTGTTGCGTAGCGAGTCCTCCAGCAGGGCGGGGTCTTGTTCCAGTGCGGCGCTGAGGAATTGGTCGCCGGGGATGAACAATATGACGAAGTCCGGGCTTTTGTCGAACTGTGCCCAATAGCGTTTTGCGGCCAGTTCTTTCATGCGGTCGCGCAGGTTTTTGGCGTGGCGTTGCAGCGCGGTTTTGCGTTGCTGGTCATCGTTGGCATCGATGGCTTCGAGGTAGGCGGACAGCGGTGTTTTGGCATCGACGATGAGTTCGCGCTGGTCCGGCATGCGGATTACCATGTCGGGGCGCAGGCGCTGTTCGGCATTGTCGCTGCTCACCTGTTCATCGAAATCGGCATATTCGACCATGCCGGCTAGTTCTACCAGCCGTTTCAACGTCATTTCACCCCAGCGGCCGCGCACGTCGGGGCGTTTCAGCGCTTGAATCAGGTTTTGGGTTTCGGCCTGGAGTTGCGTTTCCGACTCGGCCAGCTTGCGCACTTGCGCCGACAGTTCGCCGAAGGCGCGTTCGCGCTCTTTTTCGATTTGGCGGATTTGCTGTTCGGTGCGCTGCAGGGCTTCTTTGATGGGTGAGATCAACGCATCGACGGCTTGCTGCTTGCGGTCGAGTTCACTTTGGGCGCGGTGCTGTTGCAGCTTGAGGTTCTGGTTGGCCAGTTGCAGAAACAGGCTATTGTTTTGCTTTAGTGCCTTGTGGGAAAGCACGGCGAAATGGCGGGTCATCGAGTTGCGGGCTTCGTGCAGCAGCTTGAGCTGTTCCTCGAAGTGTTCGGCGTCGCTTTCCTGTTCGGTTTCCAGGCGCGCCAGTTCGATGTTGAGTTGCTGAATTTCCCGCTGCGCCCGCAGCCGGGCGATCAGATAGCCAATCAGGACGCCGAGGCCGCCCGCCAGAACAATGCCCTGGGTGGTGGCGTCGAGGATCACTGGCGTTGCCCGCGATACCAGTCGAGTACGTCTTGCATGTGCTGCACCCTGCCATTTGCGCCCCATTGCTCCGGCTGTTGCGCGGCGTCGATATAACCCCAGTCTGCAATCAGCGTGAGCATGCCGGCGGCGTTGCCGGCTTCGATGTCGCGCTGCGCATCGCCGACGTAGATGCAGGCTTCCGGCGCGACGCCGGCCTGTTCGGCCGCGGTGAGCATCGGCAGCGGGTGGGGCTTGGTCTCTGCCGTGGTGTCGCCGCTGATGACGCAGGCGGCGCGTTCTTCCAGCTCCAGTTCGTAGATCAGCGGGTCGGTCAGGAAGGCGGGTTTGTTGGTGACGATGCCCCAGCAGCCGCCGTCGCGTTCGATGCTGTCCAGGACCGCGCTGGTGCCGGGGAACAGGCGGCTGTATTCGCAGATGTTGTTGCGGTAGAGGTCGAGAAACAGTGCGCGGCGGCGGGCAAAGTCGGCCTCGGGCTGGTCTTCACCGAAGGCGATGCGCAATAGCTTGTTGGTGCCATGGGAGACGAAATCGCGCACCGCCGACATCGGCAGGCGCTCGCGCCCTTCGGCGTCGAGTACGCGGTTCAGGGCGCTGAGCAGATCGCCAGCGGTATGGACGAGGGTGCCGTCGAGGTCGAACAGCACGCATTGATAACGGTTCATACGGTCTTGATGGTGGTCACGAGGTAGTTGACGGAGATGTCGCGCCCGAGGGCGTAGGTTTGGGTTAGCGGGTTGTAGGTCATGCCGGTGACATCCTCGGTTTCCAGCCCGGCCTGCCGTGCCCAATGGTCGAGTTCAGAGGGGCGGATGAATTTGGCGTATTCGTGGGTGCCCTTGGGCAGCAGGCGCAGAACGTATTCGGCGCCGACGATGGCAAACAGAAAGGACTTCGGGTTGCGGTTGAGGGTGGAGAAGAATACATGGCCGCCCGGTTTCACCAATTGGGCGCAAGCCTTGATGATGGAGGATGGGTCGGGTACGTGTTCCAGCATCTCCATGCAGGTGACTGCATCGAAGGATTCGGGGGCTTCGGCGGCCAAGTCTTCCGCCGAGATCTTGCGGTAGCTGACCGACGCTTCGCTTTCCAGCAGGTGCAGTTCGGCTACGGACAAGGGGGCTTCGCCCAGGTCGATGCCAGTGACCTCGGCGCCGCGGGTCGCCATGCTTTCGGACAGAATACCGCCGCCACAGCCGACATCGAGCACCTTTTTGCCAGCGAGGCCGACACGCTGGTCGATGTAGTCGAGCCGCAGCGGGTTGATGTCGTGCAGCGGCTTGAATTCACTGTTCGGGTCCCACCAGCGAGACGCCAGCGCCTCGAACTTGGCGATTTCATTGGGATCCATATTGGTGCCGGGTGTTGCTGTCATGATGCGGGCTCCGTTGCCGGGGTGGTGATGCGTTGCTGCCACTGTCGCGCGGCCTGCAGCAGTTCCGCTTCGTCCAATGTGGTCAGTAAGCGGTTTTTCATCAGTTGGCGACCGCCAACCCAACTGTCGCTGATCTGGCTGCGGCTGCAACTGTACACCAGGGCGGAGACGGGGTCGTAGTGTGGCGTGGTTTCGATGGTATCCATGTCGACGGCGATCAGGTCGGCAGCCTTGCCGACTTCGAGTGAGCCGCAGCGGTCGCCGATGCCGAGTGCGCGGGCGCCATTGATCGTCGCCATTTCCAGTGCTTCATGGGCGGTCATTCTTGCTGCGTCGCCTCTGTTGCCTTTGGCCAGTAGTGCGGCAGTGCGCATTTCGCCGAGCATGTCGAGGTCGTTATTGCTGGCGGCGCCGTCGGTGCCCAGGGCAACATTGATACCGGCGTCCTGCAGTGCGGTGACGGGGCAGATTCCCGAAGCAAGTTTGAGGTTCGACTCGGGGCAGTGAACAACGTTGATGTTGTATTGGGCGGCCAGCGCAATATCGTCGTCATCGAGGGCGGTCATGTGTACCGCCAGCAGGTTGGGGCCAAGCAGTCCGAGATCACGCAGTCGCTCAATGGGGCGGATGCCGGTTTTCTCGATGGCCTGTGATACTTCGGTGCTGGTTTCATGCAAGTGAATATGAACCGGTAGATCGAGTTCATTGGCCAGCGTCGCAACCTGAGCCAGCGGCCCATCCGCGACAGTGTAGGGCGCATGGGGCGCGAGCTGGATCGTGATCAGCGCATCGCCCTTGAGGGAATCGCGCAGCGCCAGGCCCTTGCTCAGATATTCATCCGCATCGCGCGCCCAGGGGGTCGGAAAGTCGATGACGACGATGCCGATCGCGGCGCGAATACCGGCCCGGGCAGCGCATTCCGCAGCAATATCCGGGAACAGGTACATGTCGTTGAAGGTTGTCGTGCCGCTGCGAATCATCTCGGCGATAGCGAGATTGGTGCCGTCGCGGACGAAGGTTTCGGACAGCCAGCGTGCTTCGGCGGGCCAGATGTGGTCCTGCAACCAGGTGTCGAGCGGCAGGTCATCGGCGATGCCTTTGAGCAGGTTCATGGCCGCGTGGGTGTGCGCGTTGATGAAGCCGGGCAGCAAAGCATGCTGCGGGTAGTCGATGACCTGGGTTGCGGTGTAGGTTGCGGTCGCCTCTGCGGCGGGAAGAATGGCAACGATCTTGCCATCGCGAATGGCAATGGCGTGGTCGTTCAGCACTGTCGCCGGAATGACCGGGATAATCCATCTGGCGGTAATCAGCGTGTCGACCTGCATGTGCTATCTCAAGCTAAGATGTGAAATGGCGTCGGATTATAACGCTCGGCCCGGGCGTGTGTGCATAAAAAAAAGCCGACCCGTTACCGGGCCGGCCTTTTTCAATCGAGTGCTGTAATGACTTACTCGACGACGGTCTTGACGCCTTCGATCTCGATTTCAACACGACGGTTCATGGCGCGACCTTCCTTCGTGCTGTTGTCGGCGATCGGCTGATCTTCACCAGCGCCGATGGCTGTCAGCAGTGCAGGATTGACGCCACGAGAGATCATGTAGTCACGGACCGCAGCTGCACGACGCTCGGAGAGCTTTTGGTTCGATGCTGCAGAGCCGGTGCTGTCGGTGTGACCAGTGATGATGATTGACTTGACGCGGTCGAAACCACGCAGCTGCTCGATGACCTCGTCAACCGCAGCGCGACCGGCGGCTGTCAAACGGGCGCTGCCCACTGCGAAGTTGGCTTGACCGGCAGTGCTGGCGATGGTGACAGTCTGTTTGACAGGCTCAGGTGCTGGGGCCGCTGGCGGCATCGGTGCAGGCTCAGGTGCCGCAACTGGCTCGGGTTTGGGTGCTGGTTTTGGTTTCGGCTTTGGCTTTGGTTTGGGTTTGCCACAGGCTTCAGTCCACTGATCCTTGGACCAGGTTGATGTT
>CAZQXF010000219.1:0-5065 GCA_964596975.1 uncultured Thiotrichales bacterium
GCGAAACAGATTGAAACAATAACCTGTAAAACAGAAATCACTGCGCAACATGTCTCTCCTAACATTAGCACCATGAGTTCAAGAGCAATCCGGCTTTTGACTTGTCAACATCTCTCAAACTGATTAATGAATGGAGCAATAAAATGAACTCTTCAACTTTCAAACGCTCGGCACTCGCTTTGGCACTCGCCCTCTCAACAGGCATCGCGGGGGCAGACATCAATACCCCTGATACCACAGCAGACACGGACATCACGCCATCACGCGTAGAAAATCGCATTCAGGATCAAGACCGCGACAACACTCAGGAAAACGGGATGCAACACCGTGGCGGCATGCAAAACCACGCCGGCCAGCACGGAACGCATCCGGAACTGATCACGCCTGAAGAACGGGCTGACTTCCGCAGCCAGATGCAAGCGGCACAAAGCATGGAGGAGCGTCAGGCATTGCGCGAAACGATGCGCGCCAAGGTTCAGGAACGGGCCGAGGCAGCTGGCATCGAACTCCCGGAAAATGGCGCAATGGGCATGCGCGGCGAACGGCCAGAGCACGCCGGCAAGGGCATGCGCGGCGAGCGCCCCGATCATGGCGACATGGGCATGCGCGGTAACCGTCCGGAACACGGCGACATGGGCATGCGTGGTGAACGCCCCGATCGCGCCGACATGGGCATGCGCGGTGAACGTCCTGATCGTACCAGCATGGGCGATCATGGACCGCGTCACTGACTTGCTGATACACGCTGGCCATGCTGACACTGACCCCGCCCACAGGGTCAGTGTCAAATACGATTCAGCCATTGTTTTTCGAGGAGACACGATATGAAAACACAGACATTCCTGGCATCGGCAACCCTGGCCATCATGCTTGGAGGGCCAGCACTGTCGATGGCTGGCAATGACGGGAAGCTCAGCAGCCCTCAAACGACACTGAGCCAGGTGGAAGTCGAGGACATTTTATTGATGCGCGAGGAAGAAAAACTCGCACGCGATGTCTATATCACGCTATACGCACAGTGGGGCACCCCGGTTTTCGCGAATATCTCGCGCGCCGAGCGTCGCCACATGAGCCGCATGTTGAGACTGATCGACAACTACGGACTGACCGACCCCGTGACAGATGACAGCGTCGGTGTTTTCGTCAATCCCGAGCTACAAGTGCTCTATGACACACTCGTCGCACGCGGACTCAGCACCGAACTGGATGCACTGTTCGTCGGCGCGTTGATCGAGGAAGTGGATATCGAGGATCTTCAAGCCGCCATTGACCGAACAACGCATCTCGACACCAAACGCGTCTACGAAAATCTGATGCGAGGATCACGCAATCATTTGCGCGCCTTTGTGAGGAATATCGAACGACAGGGCATTTCCTACGAAGCCCAGGAAATCGACCAGGATGCAGTCGATCTGATTCTCAGTGAACCGATTGAACGCGGTGGCCGGGGTGGTAGCCATCGCCGTTAAACACCCAGCAAATTGACATTCTCTCCTACCCCCCGATTGTCGGCATGGATGCCGACCCTTTTTACTTTATCGCATGCCCTGCTTGAGTTGCAGCAAGTATGCAAGATTGGAATCCGGCAAGGCCTGTCCCTGATCCTGACGCCAATTGAGTTTGTACAGCGGCGCAACGCCCGTCTCAAGAAAAACACGGGATTCAGCCGTGACCGGTCGATTGATTCCGAGTGGATTCTGCAGATACTCACAATCCCGATCAGACAGCTTTACGTGCTGCTCCCAGCAACGCTGTGCGGTATCAGACTCGTGCAGCAGCTTATCGAAAAGATACATGTTGATGGGATAGGGGTAGGCCTTGATTCGCCGCAGCAGAAAATTACCAAACCAGATCTCGTTCGTCACCCAATGCCGCTTGCGCAAGCTCATCAGCTTGCGCACCAGTTGTTGGCGCCAATAGCCTTGTGCTGGAAATTCCATGGATTGCCAAAATCTGAACATTGCATCGTACCACCCCGTGAGCAGCCTGCTCGCTCCAGTTCCAGCCAGAAACCAGTTGCTGATCTCCCGGTCTTTTTTAGTGCTGGAAAATGCAAAAAAATTGTCTTCGAAATAGTCTGGAAGCCAGTCATCGAGCGATCGGTTACAAAAAACGGTGGCATCGGCCCACACGCCGCCCACGGTGGTCAACAGGTGCAAGCGCAGCAGATCGGAACGATGCTGAAGGCTGATCGCGGGCTTGGCAACAACCCACGCCAGCTCGGGAAAAGCGGCCCAGTCCGAACGATCGAGCACACGCAGATGCCAACCTGGATTCTCCCGCCGCCACGACGCGACGCAGCACCGCACCAGAAAAGGCATCTCGGCCTCGCCCTGCTCCCAATACATCCAGATCGTTCTGGGTAATGACGCCAATGGTGAACCATCCTGTTGCGGCATCAACAATGTCCCCGGGACGAGCAACCCCATCCCGTACTGTTGGACCTCTCCGTAACCGACTGCTCGGCACACTGTCGCTTGCCCAGCCGACAATGAGCATAGTGCGACAACGTGATCAGGCAGGGTGAGAAAACATGCATTGGATGCTACAACTCAACGGGCAGCCGGGAACCAGTGCCGCAATATATCAGGAATGCCGATCCAGACAATGCCCACGCTTTCCTGAAAGCTGATCAGCAAGCTTGCTATAGTATGCGCCCTTCTCAACCCATCGATCACTTCCACGGCGACCAACGTGACAGAACGCACCACAGCTCTCATTTCCGCTGGCGGCGGCTTGCTGCTGATCCTCTATTTCACCCTCGCACCAACGAGCCCACGCGCCATGACCGGGGTCGCCGGCCTGGTGGCAGTGCTCGGAGCGATCTTTGGCTGGCACGGATTGAAACGGCTTCCTGCGTCCTCTCGCGGGCTGTTTGCGGCATTCCTGTTCTATGTTGTGATCGCCCTGGTCAGCCTGATCAACAACGAAAACTGGCATGCCGCGGGCGAACGCTTTGAAAAATACCACCCCTTTCTGTTCGCCATTCCACTCATGGGCTGGCTGGCACTGATGCGCGACCACCTTCAACGCACGCTCCTGATTGGCATGATGAGTTCCGGAACCGTCATCACCATGATTGCGCTCTATGAGAAGTTTGTGCTTCACGCTGAACGTGTCGGCTATTTCAGCGGGTTGGAGCCGAATATATTTGGGCACGTCGGTTCATTGATTGCCTTGACACTGTGTGGATATCTGCTGCTTGCCGAACTCCCACGGCCACTGCGCCTGCTGATTGGGGTGCTGATCATCGGCACATTGTTCAGCGTCCTCGCCACCGGCACCCGCGGTGCAGTGGCCGCGTTCCTCGCAGGCTTTGTGGCACTGACGAGCACCTGGTTGCTACGCGATGGCCTGTCACGCCAACGACTGATGCAGCTCGCCGGCTTGTTGGCGGTGATACTGGGCTTGCTGACCGTCGCTTTCATGGCGTCCGATTTCTGGCAAGCGCACTGGGCCCGGCTGGTGGAAGAACCCGGGCGGTTCCTCGCGGGAGACACAACCTATAGCTCAACGGCGGCACGTGCGACCATGTGGATTTCCGGCTGGAAAACCGGCATGGCCAATTTCTGGATCGGCACCGGGATTGGCGACAACCAGATCGACTATGATCGACTGATGGCCGCAGGCGAACTGCCACCGATCCCGGGAAATTCAAACTTTCATCTGCACAATATTTTCGTCGATGCTTTTGCATCGACCGGCATCACCGGACTGCTGTCACTCCTGCTGGCAGTCTTCCTCATGCCACTGCGCTACCTGCACGCCAGTCTGGCAGATGAAAACGCCACGAGCGAAGAAAAAATCGCCGCCATTACCGGCATCGCAATACTCGCCAACGGCTTCGTATTCGGGCTGACCTTTTCCTGGGCATACATCAGGGGGCTGCATTTCTTCCTGCTGTTGCTACTGTCGTTGTTGGTGTTGTCGCGGCCCGTTCGTTCTAGCCCGTCGAACCTGGCCGTTCGAAACGACGATTATCAGAATCGAAAGCCGGGAGCTTCACGCTGAGGGTCGTCTGACCATCTACCGATGTATCCAGGCCAATGCTACCGCCCTGAACTTCGGCATAGAGACGGGCAGAGTACGTGCCAAGCCCAGTGCCACCCGCCTTGTTGCGTGACACGAACCGTTTGAAAAAGTCGTTACGGATTTCCTCGGGCACGGCACCGCGGTTGGTGATGCTGACTTCACAACATGAGCGATCGGGACAGGGCCGCAGATCAATCGTCACCGGATCTGATGGGGAGGCCTCCATCGCATTTTTCAGGAGGTTTGAAAAAAGCGTATGACACAACAGCTTTTCGGCATGTGCAATCAGGCGGTCATTGGGCTCCAGAGCCCTGCCCTCGTATGAAATGCTAAAAATGGCAGCCTGCTGTCCCACACTGCTGCCAAGCTCCTCAGCCACTCGCTTGATCACCGCAATGAGATCTACCGATTCAGGGCTGAGCTTGTAAGTCCCCTCCTCGATCTTATAGAGATCGAGCGAACGGTTGATCATATCGAGCATCAGATAGCCGGCACTGCGGCAGAGGTTGAGCTGTTCGACCGTTGCTGCCGACAGCCCTCGCTCCGACGCCATGACAACTTGCGGGACATTGATCACCACATTGAGCGGATTTTTCAGATCATGCCGGCTCATACTGTCAACCCGTTCACGCAACTTGGCCGCCCGCACGAGCGCCCTATTTTTTTCCTGCAGCTCCACCTCCGTTTTCCTGCGTTCGGCAAACAGACCACCGATGATCAGCAGCAACAGAACATGCGCAAGAATATAGAAATTGAGATTGACGATGTCGGCATAGAGATCTCCCGTAGCGAACGCGCCAACCCCCTGCCCCGTGGCGTACGACGCTGTCAGGCTGACCACCGCAATGGCGACGGCGGAATAGGTGAGATTCTGGCTGGCGGCGAGCAGTATGACAGGCGGCAGCGTCAGGCTGAGCATGACCGCCAGACTGTGCACCGGGTAGAGGAACAAAATGGTGTAACTCAATGCGAAGAACAGCAGGAATGTCATCGCCAGTCCCCACCAAGTAAGCCGACTGAGGTTGGCATAGAG
>CAZQXF010000220.1:0-5047 GCA_964596975.1 uncultured Thiotrichales bacterium
GGCAGCCAAAACCTTGCGGGAATCCACTGCCGCTTGATGGCAGAATCCGCCTTGGGATTGTGGCTTGGGTAGAATAGAAGGCAATCTTTCCACACTGTAGGCCAAACCGGCTGCTGCTTCCGTCTGATGACGAGGTTTGGCGAGAAACTGGGTGTAGGGACGAGAATTGTCATTGCAGTATTCTCGTGAATGAAGAATCATTCGCGTCCGCAATGCAAGGGGCACCTTGCGACACCGTTACCATGATTGTTTGGAGGAGATAAGATGTCCAACTATGTATTTTCCACGGAAATAGATCAGCCGATCGACGCAGCGATCGAAACCCTGAAAGCCGCGCTGATGGAACAGCATCTGGGGATTGTCAGTGATGTCAATGTCGCTGCCATCGTCAAGAACAAGCTTGATGCAGACATACCAGCTTATCGCATTCTCGGTGCATGCAACCCCAAGATGGCCAAGACCATGATTGATGAAACGCCGCAGATTGGCGTACTGCTGCCTTGCACAATTGTTGCGCGGGAAGAAGGTGGTAAAACCGTCATCGATTTCATGAACCCCGAACCGGTACTGGGCCTGGCAGATAGCGATGCAGCCAATGCCGTAGCCAAGGAAGCGACAGACAAACTCAAGGCTGTTGTTGCGGCACTGGAGGCAAAGTAAAGAGCTCAAGGTCCGGAAAGGCGTGCTCACCAGCGATAAGCTACCGCAATGTCTCCAAAAAAAATCGTATCTGCGCTGTAGTCGGTCCGGCTGATTCCGGTGCTGGCGTCGATCCTCCAGGCGCGTGACAGCGCCTTGCTGGCGAGCACAGTGACGCTGTCTGCTGTGCTGTGGTCGATGGCAGAAACGGAATGCGACCATTCCAGGCCGGTATCAAGCTGGGCGAAGTAGCGCTGTATGCCTGCCGTGAATCGGCGTTTTTCCAGGCCTGTCGAGAGCTGTAGGGTTTCGGGCGAGAAGACAAGCTGTACGCGTGGGTCGGTCGCAAGCCGCCCCACGTTTTCGTTGTAGTCGGCGTTGCTGTAGGTGGCGCTGATCGACCAGTCGGTGCTGGCAAACCAGCTGGCGGAAACAAGAATGTCGCGACTTTCAATTGTCGGTGCTTGTCGTTTGCTGCGGAGCCGCTCATTTAGTGACAATGAAATATTGCGCTGGCCAGGTGTCAATGAAAAAGAGAAATTGCCCTTGTTGACCACTACGGTCACGCTGATACCGTCTATATCGATGGCATCGTCACTGTCCTGTTTGTCATAGGCAATGCCGACGCTGACAGCTTGTGCTGGATCCGTGCTGAAGGCGGCGCTCCAGTATCGGGTGCGCAGGCTGCTGCGGTCGGATTCTATGTTGCTTTCGCCGGCGGAGAGAAAAATCAGCGTTGCCGCCGGTGCTTCAAGTGTCAGTGCAGTGTCGCGGCTCCATCCACCGACGCTGTCGAGGCCGCCGCCGACACTGATTTCCGATGTCGGTGGCAGTTCGGGAAGAAAGTCCCACAGCGCATCGTTGGCATGTACTGCCGTCGTGGCAACGGTGGTCAGCAGGAGCAATGGTGCTGGTTGCATTCCCATTGTCCGTCAGCGCGTCAGCCGATCCAGCAGTTTTTTCCGTTGCGCGGGGGGCAGTTTGCGCAGCATTTCACGATGCTTGAGTATTTCACGTCGTTCCTTTGTCGACAGTGTTCCCCACTGTTCGCGCAGGGCTTTTTTCTTTTCTGGCGAAAGGGCTTTGAAGCGCTGAAAACGCTTGCGCAATTGTTGCCGCTCGGAAGGCGGCAGGGAAACAAAGGCGCGATATCGTTTCCGCGCTTTTTCGCGCTGCTCGGGAGGCAGTGCTTTCCAGCGCCTGAGTTTTTTTTGTGCGCGTTGACGTTGTTCGCTGGACATCTCTTGCCAGCGTTTCAGGCCACGTAGCAGTCGCTGCTTGCGTTCTTCTGGTAACGCATTCCATTGCTCCGCCAGTGGACCGAGTACCGTTTGCTGGGTTTCGTCGAGGTCACGCCATTGTGGTGCTGTGGATTCGGATGCCTGTAACGGCATCGACGAAATCAGCAAGGCCAACATTAGAAGTATCGGTTTTCTAATCATCGTCGTGCTCCATCGGTTTTTCTCGGGGTGTCGTCTCTCCAGCCAACACCAGGGGGTCGAGGAAATCGCCATCGGGGGTTTGCCAGCTACCGAGAAATTCCAGCAGCTCAAGGTCGGGTAGCGTGGAAATACTCTCATCGGCAGGTTCGTCAGCGAACAGTGGCTGTGTGCCGAGGAGTAGGAGAATAAGGCTAGCCGCTGATCTGTTCATCTTCGATCCAGACATAAAAATCGAGGTCCTGGTATAACTCGATGTCGTCGTTGCTGGTGAGTAATTCGATATCTTCAAGCATGGGCGTCAGCCTTTGGGCTGGTTGCTGAAGATTGAATAGCAGTAACAGCGCCCCGACAATGGTAAGGCTCATGGCTGCGGAGAGCGCCACGCGGCGGCTGCGGAGCCAGTCCACCGTCAATATGCCGGATACTGGCCAAAAGGTTTTTTCCTGCTGGGCCGCGACAGCGCGATGACGTGCAGCTCTTAGCCTTGCCTGCGTCAGCTCGTCGATGTTTTCCTCGCTGTGTCGTAGCGAGGATTTGACGGCGGCAAGAAATTCGCGTTCGCGTTTTTCATCATTCATGGCCAGTTTCCTTCCAGCTTGTCGCGCAGTGTGTGGACGGCGCGGGAGTAGTGGGTTTTGACGCTGCCTTGCGAACAGCCCATCGCGGCCGCTGTCGCTGCCACATCGAGACCTTCCCAAAGCCGCAGCATGAACGCTTGTTGTTGCCGTAGCGGTAGTTGCTGCACCGCCCGCTCCAGTGTGTCGATCGCCTGATCTTCCTGTAGCTGCTTGTCGGGATGTGGACTGTGCTGATCCGCTAGCGTCTCCATGACATCGAGCGGCTCGCCGCTGTCGTCGTCGCGGCCAAACCATTGTTGCCAGCGCTTGTGCCAGCCGCGCCCCCGATGCGCATCGGTGATGCCATTTTGCAGGATTCGATAGAACAGCGGAGGCCATTGGGATGGATCACGGTCGCCGTAGTGGCTGGCGAGTTTCATCATTGCGTCCTGAACGATATCCAGTGCTTCGTCCGGATTTCCGGTGGAAATCGTCGCCATACGTAGTGCACGTTTTTCGACGCTGGCCAGAAAACTGTCCAGCAAGCGGTTGATTTCCAATGTGGCCTCTCTCCGGTTTGCCGTTGCGCAGGCATGCTCGTGAAGGAGCATGCCTGGCATTCCCGTATGCGGCCGGGTTGCTGCAGGCATTGGTCAGTGTCCGCGCCGGCCGTGTCCGATTGCGTGGCCCCTGCCGAATGCCACGCCGCGTCCTGCAAAGCGGCCTTTGCCAATGATCACGCCTTTGCCGCTGACGGGCCGGTTTCCATGGATGCGTTGCTGGTGCAGTCTACCGTCTTTGCCACGGTATAGCGCAATGCCTTTGCCCTGGAATACCCCTTGTCCATGAATGATGCCCTGACCTTGCACCGCACCAGCGCCTTTTACCCAGCCCTGACCTTTGGTCTGTTCGGTTGTTGCCAGAGCGGGCAGCGTCAAGGTGGTGAGCAGGGTTGCAAGCGCGATGCTGGGAGTGATGGTTTTCATGTTGGTTCCCCTTTGTTGTCTGAGTCGAATGTTTCGCAGGAAGGCGGTGTTTATTGCCTTCCTGACTGTTACAACGAAGGGGGCGTGGATTGGTTGACATGAATATTCCCACGCCAGTGTGACGAGGGGGTGTTCAGCGCTCGTCGCGATTGGGATAGAGCGCGGCCATGCCTGCTTGTTTGTGATCCGGGTTGTCGAGGCGGGGTTGAAAGCCGTCCTTTACGACGTTCCAGAGCTTGCTGCCATTCCAGTGCGATGTGCCGGTTCCATAAAGGTACTGGTCGAGTTCCCGGATGGTATCGGCGCCTTCGGCAAGTCTGTCGGCGAGTGCACCAAGACTCTGGGGCGGGTTGTCAGGCCATTGTGCCTTGGCCAGCAACAGCAGTTGCTGTGCCGCCTTTTGTGCGTCGTTGTCGTCGCATGCCTGTTTGAGCGCACGTCGGGCCGTGTGCTTGTCGATGGCAGCTGAGGCCGGTCGATGCATGGCAGTGGTTTGGTCATTCTTATCGCTTATAGCGGCTGGCTTTCTTGCATTTACCACCCAGCGCCAGGCAATGCCGCCCGCGATCAGTAACGCGAGCAGCGCCAGATATGGCCAGATTCGTGTGCTGCTATCTGCCGGGGATTGTTCGCTTGTTGCGGTGTTGCCTGTCTTTTCCTCCGGAGTCTGTTGAACGGTGGGCTGGGAGGTGGTTGTTCGGGTTTTCCCACCTGCGCCGGGTTTCACCTCGACAGTGATTGCCGGGACAGTTGTCGTCTGCTGCTTGCCGGCTATCGTGTTCCACCAATCAATTTTCACCTCGGGAATCGTGATCTTGCCAGCCTGGTTCGGGATGTAGGTGATGCTCTGTTCACTGACACCGTAAGCCATTTCTCCGTCCGTCAACGTGTCGGTTTTTGCGGGGTCGGGGTAGACCGTCATGCCGTTGGGGGTAGCGATGTCGAGCGGCGGCATCTGTGAGCCGGCGACACCCCTGGCCTGAAAACGCAGTGAGCGCACCACGGGCTCCCCGACCTTGAATTCGGGCAGATGCGTTTTCCAGCTATCCTGTATTTTGACTTCTTCCGCTGGCAACCAGTGTTTGCCGTGATAGGCAGCGGGAACGGGAAGTACCTTGATGTCGATGGCATTACTGCTGGTTCGAATGGGTTTTCCCGGGTCACCGAATGGTGTTCCCGAGAAGAAATCATCATTGAAAAAATCGTCGTTGAAAAAGTCATCGAACGGACTACGGGAATGTCTTCGCGGCTGCTGCTTTTTCGGTTCTTTCAGTCTGCCGCGGAATTGTGCCGGCGGGATATGCAATTTGCCGCTGCGTTCGGGTGATATGACGTAGTGGCGCTCGATGACATTGAATGACTTGCCATTGCGAACCACCTGATAGCGTTTGTCGGCTGATATCTGTTCGACAACCGCATTATC
>CAZQXF010000221.1:0-5013 GCA_964596975.1 uncultured Thiotrichales bacterium
TGCGTTGGAAGTGCTCATTTACACTTGTAAACTCGGCTTTGGCATCCTGCGTCGCCCTACCTCCTCCATCCATGGAGTCGTCCGCGCTTCCGCCTTGATTTGACGCAAAACGGGGGCAATCCGAGCAGTTACGGATCCATGCTGAGTAGTTACTTAGCGTGATAGATACCCTCGTCCAAAGGTAACGACTCAGCGTCGCATCGTGCTTGATCACGCCTGCTGATTTGAAGTCGCAGATCGATTCACGCAGGCGCCGAGGCGTTTCGGGCCAAATCCATTGGTCTTCGCGTCAATACACCCCGGCTTCACTTCTCCGAGTCTACACTTTGTGACATCGATGCCCCAATGACATTTCGCGGCCCGCCCAACCATTGCATCCATTCATCAAAGAGCTGAGCTGTCACCGCGGCCACGCATGAACGCGGCGCCAGCGACCAGCTGAAAACAGGCTCCCCATCGAGCCCACAGGCATGCCCACCCGCTTCGGCAAAGATCAGCTGCCCGCCCGCATAGTCCCAGATATGGGAGCGCCCATGCAGATAGAGCTGGCCGCGGCCCGCCGCGAGCCAGCACCAGTCCAGCGCTACCGAGCCAAAACTGCGCTGCGAAGAGTAAGGAGGATCGGTCACCAGCCGGGTGGCCAACGCCGAATCGAGCCGCTTGAAATCGACGATTGCCGTTGCCTGAGCGATATCGGTGGCCGTAGGTGCAAGCCGCAGAGGGACTTCATTCAGCCAGGCGCCATGCCCTCGTCGTGCGCTGAAACACTCCTTCCGCAATGGGTCATAGACCACTGCCATCTCGACCTGCCCGGCACGCAGCAATGCAAGCGATACCGAAAAATAGGGGATGCCGGAAGCAAAATTGCGCGTTCCATCGAGCGGATCGAGACACCATACCGGCGTATTGGCTTGCAGAAGCATCTGCTGTTCCTCGGACGTCATTTCCTCGGCGAGAAAAGCCACTTCCGGCGCAAGCTGCTGCAGGGCAGAGGCGAGCCGTCGCTGCATCGCAAGATCGGCTTCAGTGATGATGCTGCCATCCTGCTTGTAACGGTGCGCGACATGGCGAAAGCGCGGCACCAGTTCCTCACTGGCGGCAGTGACGATGGTGTCGCGAAGCACGGACAATTCAATATTTTCAAGAGACATCAGCCAATGATGGCTGTAAAGCCACCCGGCATGCAACAGAGTCTGCTTCAGCGATCGAACACCGCTTCGCCTTCCAGCGTTTTCAGAAAGGCCGCCACGTCATCGATCTGCTGCGGTGTAAACTCCTTACCGAGCTGATACTTGCTCATGATCCGGATAGCTTCTTTCAGATCATCGACAGCGCCATTGTGGAAATAAGGGCCGGTTCTGGTGATATTGCGCAGCAGTGGCACACGGAAATACTGCCGCTCCCCACGGCCGAGAAAGCCGCCTGTGTTGGGAAAAGGAAACGGCGCCACATCAAACACTTCTGTGATCGGGCGATGCAGTGGAAAACGCTGGATACTAAGGCCACCGAGACTCATACCCGCGTGACAACCCTTGCAGCCCTTTTGCATGAAGAGATTCAGTCCGCGCTTGGCGCTAAGGTTGAGCGCAGCATCATCACCCCGCAGAAACCGGTCGAAACGGCTGTCAGTCAGCAGTGTGCGCTCATAAGCGCCAATGGCTTTCTGCACATTCTCGAAGCGCAGACTGCGCTCCCCATCGCCGAACACGCGCTTGAATGCGTCGACGTACCGCGGCACCCGAGCCAGCTTCCTCACCACCTCCGCTGGCGTCAGATTCATTTCAAACGGCGCCTGGATCGGCCCCGCCGCCTGTGCCTCGACATCGGCCGCACGGCCGTCCCAGAACTGACTGCGGGCAAGTGCTGCATTCAGTACCGTAGGGGAATTGAGATGCTGAGGATTCTTCAGACCATGAAAACCAACGGCGGTCGGCAGATTGTCATCGCCGCCCTCGGCGAGAATATGGCAACTGGCACAACTCACGCTATCGTCCCGCGACAGGATCGGGTCGTTGAACAGCGCCTTGCCGAGCGCGATCTTCTCCGGCGACAGGCGGTTGTCATCCGTATCGACCAGCTCCAGCAACGCCTCGAAGGTCTCGGGAACCGGCTTCAGGCCAACATCCAGTGCCCATTCTCTGAGCTCGCTGTCGTCAAGCTGCCGGAGCGGCCGCTCCGGCAGCGAAAAGACCAGCCCGTACACAACCACGACAATGGAAAAGAAGATCAGTATCGGATGACGGGCAGCGTACATAACGACTTCCTGCAAGACCCAGTAACGCATTGACCAACTAACATGCATATAGAATACATGTTAATATTTTTGCAACCATTGACCCCAATCAAGCCTGGAATCGGTAAATGAAACGCAGCCCACAACTACACCCGCTCTCGATGGAACACCACCTGTCACTGGCGCTGGCAAACAAGGCGATCAAGACAGCACGATCGGGTGACGAAGTCGCAATGAAAAAGCTCAGCAAGGAGATCGCCGCCGACTTCCCCAAACGCTGGGACAAGCACTTTCAGAATGAGGAAACGACCATATTCAGCATGCTCGAAGCCCGGGACGATGGCCCGGCCAACGTGACGGCAGAACTGCGCCGCCAGCACGATGAAATGCGAAAAATGGCAACCCAACTGGGCGCAGGAGACACCAGCGTGCTGGAAGACTTCGGCATTCTGCTACGGGATCATACCCGCCTCGAAGAACGTGAACTGTTTCCGATCGCGGAAGACAAACTCACCCGCAGACAGCTTGATGAGGTATTGGAGCAAACCCAATCCGCGGAGGACTGAACGGAGATCTCGCCCCCTTCGACTCCGCTCAGGGACCGGCCTTCGACTCCGCTCAAGGACCGGGAGCGGGAACGAACTCCAAAATGAAGGTCCCTGAGCGGAGCCGAAGGGAGCCGAAGGGAGCGGAGTCGAAGGGCCCCACCTCGGCAATCCTCTACCGATCCGCAGCCCCTTCCAGCCCCTTCAAAAACTCCCCGACTGCCTTGCCAGCCTGTTCCGGTGTCATCTCATCGACACCTTCGAGCGCACCACCCACGCCTTCGAGCTGCCCTCCCATCTGCTCTACTTGCAATTGCATTTGCTGCATCGCACGTTCTGCCGACAGGTTGAGTAGCAGGATCACAGCAGCAAGCACGCCGAAAACGATTGCCGCCAGTTTCGCAGCAATACCATGTACTTCGGTGCTGGCGACGTACATCAGATAGAACGACCACAACACCTTGACGATGGAACCGAGGTAAGGGATGAACGCCAATAGCGTGGTAAACGGCATGATCGCGGCGGCATAGGCGACACAACGATAGGCCGTTTCGAAGTTTTTCTCCGACCCCATCAGTTTCCAGATCACGAACATGATCGCCGCACCGATGAACGAGCCAATCAACGCCATGATCGGCAGCATGATCACCGCACCCGCACCAATGGCCATACCCGCACCCGGTCCACCCCATGCGAGTGACAGCAACGCGATGATGATCCCTGAGACCACCGCCATCACCAGCATGAAAATGACGGGCGCAGCAAAACCGCCGGTTTGTGGCATCGATCGATAGAACCCAACCGGATCGAACATCACCCGCTTGGCCGTATCAATAATCGTCGAAAGAGAAGCGTCAGACATTGGTCATACCCCTGTGTTGTGATTGGTGTTCACCCTCATTATAGACCCCATTCGAGGCAAGGAATCTGCACCCGCTGAAGCTGTCCGAGCACATCACTGGCTACGGCCAGGAATGCGTCTGCCCAATCACCACCACAACTTCAGCAATTACCCACAGATCAGTCAATAAGTGATTGTTATCAATCAGATTATGAAGGATTCCTCTCAAGCACAGGCCTGCCATCACCAAGCCTGTTGAGATGAAGCCCGGTCACGGCGGCAGGCGCCCCCTCACAGCAGCTTGACTTAAACCTTCATTTCTGAAGGAAAGTCCCACTCCCAGTTACCGCCATGAAACATGTTTTTTCTGTTTGCAATCAAACCGGCGACTGGGTATTTTTACAAGCCGCACATCATACTTACAGCACTCCGGGAATGTAGCAGTCCACAGATTCAAAAAACGCCCACCCCATGCAAGCAGCGGAATCTGCAGTGGGTCACAAAACACAACTACATCGGCTGTCTGATCGTCCCGGAGTCAATATAACGCAAGGGGAATCCAATGGATTTAGCTCGCAAACTCGGTCTCGACGACAATGGCCTGCCGATCGAGGAAAACCGCAAGAGACTGCATCTCTACATCAATCTGGTACTCGCCGCTTCCGGTCAACCCCCATGTGGCCTGACCGATGAGACCGAACTGATTGCCACTGCCCAGGACCTGCTCCAGTCCTACCGCGAAAAAACCCGCCTGCTGGCATCACACCTCTGCCCCGCCGATCAACGCATCCAGGACTTCCTCAACCGCTATCTGGCAGACAGTAACGTTGAACGCATTCCTGAACTACCCACACTGACCTTCGTCCTCGACCGCTACGGTATTGCCCGCGAGCTGTCGCTACCGGTCGATGGTGACGAGTTCAAATCCGACATCGTCTCCAGCTATCGTGTCGCCCAGGGCGTGCTGCACAATCCCGCCAGCGACCGCCGAACCACCAAGGGTTCATTCCACATTGCTGACGGTGGCCTGCCGATTCCCGGCGACAAGAAAACGGTGCCGCGCAAGGTGTTTGCCTACATGCTCGACAAGGCGCTGCAACCGCCCGAGGAGCTGATGCTGCTGCCATTCAGTGCCAACCAGCCGGAACCCAGCCGCATGTTCGTCTCACTATTGTTGCGCCCGATCGTCTGCCCGGAGATTCCCGGTGTCGAGGCAGAAAAGAACATGGAGATCCGTTTCTTTGCACCCGGCAACCTGGTCAGTAACCTGGATTTTGTCGAAAGCATCTTCGGCAACGGCGGCAACCCCAACCTGGCGGAGTTCGACGCCGCACTCGACGTCGAACACTGGACCGGCCACACCGGCTGCGTGATCCTGGCGCCTCATCTGATCA
>CAZQXF010000222.1:0-5003 GCA_964596975.1 uncultured Thiotrichales bacterium
CGACCGTTCGGTTGCAGATAACCTCAACCTGTTCCGGCGTATGCGTGACGGCGAGTTTGCCGATGGCAGCCGCGTGCTGCGGGCAAAGATCGACATGGCTTCCGGCAATATGAACATGCGCGACCCGGTGCTCTACCGCATCCGCAGTGGCTTGGTGCATCATCAGACGGGTGACAGCTGGTGTCTTTATCCGATGTACGATTTCACCCACCCGATCTCCGATGCGATCGAAGGCATCACCCACTCCCTGTGTACGCTCGAATTTGCCGATCACAAACCGCTCTACGACTGGGTACTGGACAATATCTCCATCGATTGCCACCCGGAGCAGATCGAGTTCTCGCGCCTGAATCTCGAATACACCGTGATGAGCAAGCGCAAGCTGACCGAGTTGGTGGACGAAGGGCTGGTCTCCGGCTGGGACGATCCGCGCATGCCGACCATCGCCGGTTTGCGTCGGCGCGGTTTCACGGCGGCGTCGATCCGGGAATTCTGCAACCGTATCGGCGTGACGCGGCAGGACAACAGCATCGAGATGGGGGTACTTGAAAGCGCCATCCGCGAGGATCTCGATGCCGCTGCGCCACGCCGCATGGCGGTGCTCGATCCGCTCAAAGTGACGCTGACCAATTTTCCTGAGGGCCAGCAGGAAACACTGACAGCACCCAATCATCCCAAGAACGACGCGATGGGCAGCCGCAGTCTGCCGTTTTCCCGCACGCTCTACATCGATCGCAGTGACTTTCTCGAAGTGGCGCCGAACAAGAAGTTCAAGCGGCTTGTCAGCGGCGGCGAGGTACGTTTGCGTAACAGTTATGTGATTCGCTGCGACGAGGTCGTCAAGGATGCGCAGGGTGAGATCACCGAGCTGATCTGTAGCTATGATCCCGACACGCTCGGCAAGAATCCCGAAGGCCGCAAGGTCAAGGGCGTAATCCACTGGGTCTCCGCCGAGTTCGGTATTCCCGCCGAGATTCGCCTGTATGACCGTTTGTTGAAAAGCCCCCAGGCCGGCGACAATTGGAAGGAGGATCTCAACCCCGATTCCCTGGTCATCATCGACAATGCCTTTGTTGAACCGTCACTGGCGGATTGCGAGCCCGGCCAGCAGTTCCAGTTCGAGCGGGAAGGTTATTTCTGCCGCGACAGTGGTGACGCAGATCGATTGGTGTTCAATCGTGTTGTCACGCTGCGGGACTCTTGGGCGAAGATCGAGCAGGGCGGATAGTTGCCGATGTCCACACCCGACATCGTGCTGATACAGGTCTCTGGCCAGGACCAACCCGGTATCACCGCAGCGCTGACCCGTATTCTCGCCCGCTACAGTGTGACGATTCTGGATATTGGTCAGTCTGTCATCCACGACACCCTGTCACTCGGCATTCTGGCGATGTTGCCGGAAGAGGCAGCCTCCTGCGCGGTGTTCCGCGACCTGCTGTTTTCGGCGCACGAGCAGGGGCTGACGATCCGTTTTACGCCAGTCAGCGCAGATGATTACGAAGCCTGGGTGGCAGAGCAGGGCCAGCCACGCCACATCGTGACGTTGCTCGGACGCGAACTGACGGCGGACCATATCGCCCGCGTCGCCACGGTTGTCACCGACAACGGGCTCAATATCGAGAGCATCAACCGGCTTTCGGGGCGAATCTCGCTGCGTCAGGCTGATGCAGCGCCGCAGCGGGAGTCGGTCGAAATCTGGCTCAAGGGTGTGGTGGCCGATGTCACGGCGCTGCATGCGGCGTTTCTGCAGCTGGCGCAGGAGATGGCTGTCGATATCGCTTTTCAGGAAGACGACATCTTCCGCCGTAACCGTCGCCTGGTCTGCTTCGACATGGATTCGACGCTGATCCAGGTAGAAGTCATCGACAAACTGGCCAAGGCCCACGGTGTCGGCGAGCAGGTCGCGGCAATCACCGAAGCGGCGATGCGTGGTGAACTGGATTTCCAGGAGAGTTTCCGTCGTCGCATGGCCCTGCTCGAAGGCATGGACGAGTCGGTACTGGCCGCGGTTGCGGCGCGTCTGCCGCTGACTGATGGTGCCGAGCGACTGATCTCGACGCTCAAGCAGCTTGGTTACAAGGTCGCCATTCTGTCCGGCGGATTCACCTATTTTGCCGAACATCTTCAGCGCAAACTTGGCATCGACTATGTTCACGCGAATCAGCTTGAATTCAATAACGGCAAGCTGACCGGGCGGGTGAGTGGCAAGATCGTCGATGGCGCCCGTAAAGCCGCGCTGCTGAAAGAAATTGCTGCCAAAGAAGCACTGCGCCTGGAACAAGTCATCGCCGTGGGAGATGGTGCCAATGATCTGCCGATGCTCGCCATCGCGGGACTCGGCATCGCCTTTCACGCCAAACCCCTGGTCAAAGAGAAGGCCCGCCACTCGATTGCAACGCTGGGGCTGGATGGCATTCTCTATCTGCTCGGCATGCATGATAGGGATCTGCAGCGGCTGTCTCAGAACCGCTAGGTTGGTGCGCGACTAGCGTGCCCACCAACGGTGCGTGACCGATGAGCAGCTGGCGGTGCCCACCGCAGTGTCAGGTTTTCAATGTGCCGTCGAGGTGTTCAGCCAGGCGCAGCGCCAACTGCACGATCGTCAATGTCGGATTGGCAAAGCCAGCGGTGGAAAAGACGCTTGATCCGCCGATATACAGGTTGTTGGTCGAGAACACCTTGCAGTTTGGATCGACGACACCTTCTTCGGGGGAGTCGGCCATCCGTGTGCTGCACATGTGATGAGGGCCATGCACCATCGAGGCGGTGTTGTCATGTGGGCCGGGCAGGTGGACGTCTTCTTCGCGAACCCAGCGTTCCAGCCGTACTCTGCCGGTGTGCGTGGTGGCCAGCTTCTTTGCTGCGAACCAGGCGGCATCCCGGACGGTCTTGCGATCGAGTTTGGAGTGATACCAGTGCAGGTCGACCTGTTGCAGTCCGAAGCGATCCTTTTTCTTCGACAGCCGCACCTGACTCTCGTAGTTGGGTTCCTGCTCCGCCGAGATGGTGACGTAACCATCGACCATCATGTTGCAGGTTACAGCCCCGCCCTTGAGTTCCTCGGCAGCATCACGCACCGTGTCAGAGGTGCAGATCAGTGTCCGTAGCGTTGATTTGAACAAGCCATCTTCGGCCGTTTTGCTGTTGATGCCCCCTGCCTCGAATTCCAGGGAGTGGTTCAGCAGCTTGTCTTCCACGAGTTTCGAGTCCTCGGGGCGGAAATAGCGACCGGTAGGCTCGTAAGGTTCGCGTTTGGCTGCCATGTCCTCGTTCTTCACGGCTTTGGGTTCGTCTTCGAGGATGAATTCGCCTAGCTGGTGGTGGGGGTGTTCGGCAAAGAAGCGACCGACCAGATCGTTTTCGTTGCCGATTCCCGAGGCAATCTGCTTGTTGGCATTGAGCAGGATGCGCGGGTTCTCGATTCCGCCGGCGGCGACAATGAACTTGCGCGCATGGACCTGATATTTGCGATCGTTGTAATCCGTCACTTCAAAGTGGCTTACGGTCTTGAGGTCATCGTCGAGCAGGATGTCGGTGACATTGGCGTGCAGGTATGTATCGACATTGTCGTTGTTTTCAACGAAGTCCCGATACTTGATGCCAACATTGACATGCGGCCAGCTCACCCAGTATTTCATTTCCTCATAGCCGTCGATCGGCGGCAGCCATTCGGGGCGCTCGCCACTGGCACAATCCTCGGTTTCGCCGTGGTTGGCGTTGAGGATATTGCGGGCTTCCGCAAGATAAGGATCGAGATCCTCCCGCTGGATCGGCCAGCCACTGTATTTCACCAGCGGGCGTTTCTTGAAGTCACGTGCATCCAGTGGCCGGCAAGTGCCACCCCAGGCGACCGAGGAGCCACCAAGCTGACGAAAGCGAATGGTATCCAGATCCGCATAGTCTTCCCCCGTCACCTCGCCCTTGTAGAGCGATTGTGATTCCTCGCTGTATTCCAACCCCCCGGCTTCCAGCAGACAAACACTGTGATTTTCCGCCAGCTTCAAGGCCAGCGTCATGCCCGCCGGGCCGGTGCCGCAGATGCAGACGTCGTAGGTTTTGCCGTCGAATGGATTGCCTTCAATGGTGTTGAGATCCTTGAGCACGTTTGGTTTCCCCCTTTATGTCGTAATAGTCGCTCGTCGTTCTGTCGAGGAATCAGGGCTAGCGAAGATCCGATTCCAGAACCACCCAACCATTGACAAGCAGGAGCCGGTCTTTGGATTTGTCGTCAGGGCTGTTGGCTGTCAGCGGGATAATGACGCTGCCCAGCAGCGGAAGTGCGAAGAGTCGTTGCAGGAACTGCCGTCTTGCGATGTTGGACATTTCAACCTCATCGAACAGGACGATCACGGCGGTTTTTCCGTTGGCCATGAAGTCGTTCGGGATGGCGCTGGCTTCCCTGCACTGGCGACGAAGTAGACTTGCGCGCAGTTTTGCAAGCAAAAAACCGTCAGGCCGTGAATGGCTTCAAGGTTTTGTTTGCACGAAAAGAGAGCAGGGTGTTATTCGAGAAGGGGTTATCGCGCGTCTGACAGCGCGGTGTGATCTATCTCACAGCGTGTCAGTTCAGCCAGGCGATGACGATGGCCAGCAGAATCAGAAACTCCATAGCGGCAATGAGGCGCCAGAAGGCCGTCGGGTTGCGCTCCACCAATGGCTGAAATTCGGTGGATGCGACCAGCGATTCGTTGGGGTGGGTGAGGTCGTGGATGAACTCGGAGAGCAGGGAGTAGCGTTTTTCCGGATTGGGATGTACCGCCTTGCGCAGCGCCGCGTCCACCCATTCCGGCACAGCAGGATTGTGGTAGCGCGCAGGGGTGTAGACGAATTTCTTCTTCGCAGCGCGTTCCGGGGTGATTTCGCCATACGGCAGTTTGCCGGTGAACATCTCGTAGGCAATGACGCCGAGTGAGTAGATGTCGGAACGGTTGCTGCCTGGCTCGCCTTTGAAATACTCGGGCGCTGAATAGTTCGCAGTGCCGACAATGTGGCTATGATCGAGC
>CAZQXF010000223.1:0-4989 GCA_964596975.1 uncultured Thiotrichales bacterium
GCCGGAAAAACCACACTCGGGAGACTCATCGCCCAGGATCTGGGCTACGAATTCATCGACAGCGACCGCGTCATCGAGGAACGTACCGGTGTGACCATCCCCACTATTTTCGATATTGAAGGTGAGGAGGGTTTCCGCGAGCGTGAAAGCCGGATCATCGACGAACTGACCCGCAAGAACCAGATCGTGCTGGCCACAGGCGGTGGCGCCATTCTGCGCCCCGAAAATCGGCAATGGTTGCGCGAGCGTGGCTTTGTCGTCTATCTGAAGGTCTCTATCCGACAACAGCTGGAACGCACCTCGCGCGACAAATCACGACCACTGCTACAGACGCCTGATCCGGCAGCGACGCTGACCAGACTGGCGAAACTGCGGGCACCGCTGTACGAAGAAACGGCACATTTCAGCATCAATACCAACCACAGCCGCACACGCACATTGAAAAACAAGATCATCACCGCCTTTCGGCAGGCGGAAACTGTCTGAATCACTAGGTAAATCATGGAAACACTTCACGTCGATCTCGGTGATCGCAGCTATCCCATCTATATCGGCAGCGGACTGTTACAACAGCCTGAACTGCTCACCAGCCATATTCGCGGGCAGTCGGCAGCACTGGTCAGCAATGTCACCGTGGGCCCGCTCTATGCCAGCAAGGTGAACCGCGCACTCAATAAGCTGAAATCTACCGAGATCCTGCTACCCGACGGCGAACAGTACAAAACGCTGGCGGTATTGCAGAACATCTTCACCGGCCTGCTTGAAACCCAGATGGATCGCACCACGACACTCATTGCCCTCGGCGGCGGCGTGGTTGGCGACATGACTGGCTTCGCCGCTGCATGCTATCAACGCGGCGTCGATTTCATCCAGATTCCCACCACCCTGCTGGCGATGGTCGATTCATCGGTCGGCGGCAAGACCGGCGTCAATCATCCGCTTGGCAAGAACATGATCGGCGCCTTCTATCAGCCTCAGTGCGTCATCATCGACACCGATACCCTCGACACGCTCGACGACAAACAACTCAGCGCTGGCATCGCCGAAGTCATCAAATACGGCATCATCCTCGACGCCGACTTCTTCAGCTGGCTCGAAGACAACATGGATCGTCTGCTCGCCCGCGACAAGGACGCCCTCGCCTACGCCATCAAACGCTCCTGCGAGATCAAAGCCGACGTCGTCGCCGCCGATGAAAAGGAAAAAGGACAGCGCGCCCTGCTCAATCTTGGCCACACCTTCGGGCACGCCATCGAAACGGCCAGCGGCTATGGCAACTGGCTGCATGGCGAAGCGGTCGGTGCCGGCATGGTGCTGGCGGCGGAAATGGCTCAGCGCCTCGACTGGATGGATACAGCAGACGTCGACCGCATTCGCAAACTGATCGCTCAGGCCAGACTCCCATTAAGCCCACCACGCGAGATGAGCACGGATCAGTTCATGCAGCTCATGGCCGTGGACAAGAAAGTCATCGACGGCCAGCTCCGGCTCGTGATGCCAAAGCAGATCGGCACAGCCGTTGTCACCGCCGACTTCCCGGTCGATGCACTGACCCAGACGCTGGATTCCGCACTCGCCTGACAAGACCGCGTCAGTCAAAGCCGGGGAGGGGCTCCCCCACCCGGCGCCACTTGCTCCCCCTCCCCTCCTTCTCTCCTGCAACAATTTTCAGCCCCTGCAATCTTCTTCGTCCTTGACGCTGAACAATGTTGCAGCATTGATCGTTAGGCGCCTTGATTACATTGGCGTGTGACCATGGCACGGAACTTGCCATCTACCCAAACGTGAACATTTCCCAACAACCAATAAGGAGAGAAACAATGAAAATGTCACGTATGCTCGCGTCTTGCTTACTGCTGGTGACGGCGCTGGCATCTGTATCCGCCAGTGCCATACCGGCATTCGCGCGACAGGAGGGCGTCAAATGCACTGCCTGCCATAATGCCTGGCCTCAGCTCAATGCCAAGGGCAGGAGCTTCAAGGAAAATGGATACCGCTTTCCCGCTGACGCTGACGAAAAACGCTCACTGTCTGATGTGATGGAGGATGGCATTCCACTGGCTGCGGTATTGGTTGCTCGTCCCTACGACAAGAAAAAGTCAGGGGACATGAAAAATCGCGCATTTCACGAATTTGAATTGTTCGCAGCCGGGGCCCTCAACGATGGATGGTCAGGCTATGCCGAAATTGAGGCGGAAGATGAAACCGGCTTTGCGCCGGAAATCGCCTCAGGCGTCGTAGCCTATCGCGTCAGCAAAGCATTGAATATTGCCTTTGGCTGGAGCCCCTACCTGGCAACGGATAGCTACGGCATGGTCGGTGATAATTTCCGCATGACGCGTGGCCACGTCAAGGCGATTGATTCTGCTTTCGGTGGCGCTGATGGTGGTGCCGGGCTGCGCGGCACTCGCCAAGTCACATCCCTCTATGGCCGACCAATGAATAACCTTTTCTACTCAATCGGATACAGCGGCATCGCCAAAGACGCCGAGGGCGAAGATGCAAAGAATGTGCATGGGCGCGTCGCCGTCGACATTCTGCCGAATGTGATGGTAGGCGGGTTCGTCATCAAGGGGGACAACAGTACGACTAACCAGACCTTCACCCGCACCGGCTTTGACCTACAGGCAGATCTTGTCGGCACCCGACTTCAAGCCTTGTTCGTCAGTGGTACCGACGACAACACCGGCGGTGGCGACCAGACAAACAATGCCGTATCGATTCAGGGCATGTATTTCGGCTCTGGCGCCCCGGGTTGGGTTCCAGTGGTTCGCTACGATAGCTACGAGAAAAATGATGGCAAAGACAGTTACGGCGAGTTGACCTTCAACCTCACCCGTTACTTCGCCCCCAATGTCAAAGGCTACATTGAATACTGGAAACAGGTCGATGTGCCATCTGGCGGCAACAAGGATGATCGTCTGACCGCGCAAGTTTCAGTCGCCTTCTGATATTGCCAGCACCAAGCCGCGCGGGAGGATCTACCCTCCCGCGCCCCACCCCATCTACATTTCTTAATAAGCGAAATACCCATGAACAAATCAAATGACCTAATGCCCGCCGCTTCACTACTGATGTTGGCCTCACTCCTATCATCCATCCCGACAGCTGCACTCCCAGCCCCGACGATGGAGCAAATCAAAACGTGCGAAACCTGCCACGGAAAAGACGGAAACTGCACTGACGAGGAAGTGCCAACGATCGCCGGATTGTCAGCAGAGTACATCGAAGAATCCCTACTGGATTTTCAACAATCAAAGCGCCAGGGCGAGCCCTATAAACCTGAGGGCAAAGAAGAAACCAATATGAATGAAGTGGCCAAGGCGCTGACCACTGAGGACATTGCTGCGTTATCGGTGTACTTTTCCAACAAGAAGTTCCAGCCCCGAAAACAGGCATTCAACCCGAAATTGGCGCAGAAAGGGAAAAAAGTCTATCTACGCCGGTGCGAGCGTTGTCATGACGACAATGGTCGCAGCACCGATGATGACATGGGCAGGCTTGCAGGACAGCCGATGACCTATCTTGAAGAACAGATCGAGGCATTCCTCAGCGGCAAGAGGAAACCACCGAAGAAAATGGCCAAGCAGCTGAAAAAACTGAAACAAGGGGACATAGACCGCCTTGTCCACTTCTTCGCCGCACAACAATGACCGCAAGCAGGAAAGTACCCAGCACAACCCCGGCAATAGCGATTGCCGGGATGACGACCGGGCATCGCCGAGAGTCGGCGTGACTTGAGGGTAAATCAAGCTGAGAACAATACACGAGGAGATGAAGATGCTCATACTGACCCGCCAGACAGGAAAAGCCATCAGGATTGGCGACAACATCACACTGACCATTCTCGGGATCAGAGGAAACACCATACGAATCGGAATTTCTGCACCACAGGAGGTCTCCGTTCATCGCGAGGAAGTTTACCTCCGCATCAAGAAAGAGGACAAAGCAGCAGCCTGCAAGGCACGATGAGGCCAATAAAGGACCGTTCATCGCCGACAGCTACCGTTCGTCGCGCCTATTCCGGGCTGGCCATGCTGAGCAACAGGAATAATTCGACCCTCGACAGACCCGGGGATCGCCCCAGCCCGATTGTGTCCCCAGTGTGCAACGTTCCTGTCGCAAATCCCCCATCATGTCGCAGCATCACCATGAACATTAGGCCAACGGAGCCAACAGACCTACGATTGCGCCGTCAATGTGGCTACACACGCAACACCTTGTCTCACTTTTACAACAATCTCGCCAATGGGGGCAGTTTCATACCCATTGCCACCCCGAGTTACGTTTATTGACAGTTCCAGGGGTGTAGGCTAAAAAACAAGCAGGTCAGCCGTTCCCACAGTTGAATGGTTTACCCATACGCAACACACGTTGAACGCAGAATCGTCACATAAGCCTTTCGGGGTCGTGTGAGCCACTGAGGAGTTCGTCATGAGCAACAAGAATGTGCCAACCACCATGAGTCTGAAAGAAGTCACGAAAAAATGCTTTGCCCGCAATCAGCCGGATGGAGCCAATCTGGACGATGTCCGCTGGTACCAGCGAGTATCGGCATGCGCCGCAGATATCTACCGCACGATTCTGGCCGGATTCTCGGCACAGGTCGACTACCCCTCAGGGAAAATCGTCGGCCGCTGAAGCCGTACACCAGATACCGGCTGAACAACTGAAAAGTCAGACGGGTCTACGCCATTGAGATGCCTGTTGCCATTTCGGCGGCGGGCATTTTTTTATGGACTCAAGTTTCGGAGTTCATGTCGCATCTAAATCAGTGAGCAACCCATTGATGCAAAACAAATAATGCGTTGCAATAGGTGGTATTGTTGATTCCTGGGTCGCCACATCAGAACCCATGAATCAGTGGTCACGCGCTCAAGACCGGCGCTGTCCCTGGAAACAGGGCTGCCACCTCTGACAACTTCCCCCTTTGCCAAAGTCAGCTATAAAGAATAGAAAAAAAGCGGGGACCCTCATAGCTTGGGCATA
>CAZQXF010000224.1:0-4927 GCA_964596975.1 uncultured Thiotrichales bacterium
TCGCATAGTGAATCAGCTTCGGCCCTGCACAGTCCCCTGCCCCGCCGGGTACCAGCCCGGCGGGATAGAACATTTTCAGTGGCTTTTTTTCTCCCAGCGCATTTTTCAGTACATAACCATCGAAAACCTGCTGCTGAAGTGCATTCGACAAGGCCTTGCGCTGCTGTTCCAGGGTAGTGATTTGCTGCTGTCGTGCATCGAGTTCCGCATCGACATCAGCCAGCCGACAATCCCACTGCTGCTTGAGCTGCTTTTTCTGCTGCTTGTCCTGCTGACTCTCCCGTGCGAGCGCGGCCAGCTGCATATCACGTTCCGCCAAATCGTCCAGTAGCGCCAGCGACTGACGCTGCCGGTGGCGCCATTGTCGCCTTTGCCGATGCTGTTCCCGGCACAGCGCGATTTCCGCATCGGCATTTGCACGGGTATTCGCCCGCTGTTGCATCAGCGCCGCCAGCTCGGGCGCACTACGTAATTCCCGAATACGTCTGGTCAATGCCTTGAGCGCTTGTTCGCCCGGGGTAAGAAAAGCGCTACGTGCCGTCACCGAGAAAATGGGGGGAACAAATCCCGGCAGCGTCCAACGCGCATCGACCATGCCGGAAAACCCGGCCAGATAGCCGATCCGATGGTCCCGCGTAACGACCACCAACACACCAAACATCTTGCCTTCACCAGTCTCAAGCCCGTGATAATCACGCCGCAACCGTTGCTGCAGATCCAGCGCCGCACAACGGGCAAGCGGATGTGGCAGCGCAGCAAACGGCGACGGAAAAACCGGCGGCGCATCCGGCAACGGCATAGCCGGCGGAAATTCGTGAAAACGGTTCATGCTGCTATGATTTCGGCACTTTCAATGTGACGGGTCTGGGTTATGGACAATCTGCAACAAACGATCGCACCTTTTCTCGACATGGTATCAAGCCAACCATGGCTCCAGGCGCTGGTAGTGGTTGCCGCTACCCTGCTGCTGGCCCGGCTAGTGACCATTATCGTGCTCGGGTCGTTACGTTTTCTGGTCGGTCGCACACGCTCCAGCCTCGATGATGAAATTCTTGCCGCGCTGAGTACACCACTGGTCTATACGCTGGTGATGATCGGCTTGCTGATCGCGGTTCGCATCATGCCCGTGGACGACAGCATGAAAAGCATTCTCGGCGGCCTGCTGCGCAGTCTCGGTATTATCGTCTGGGCGCGATTCCTGATTCAGCTCACCAAACTGCTGATGACTCGCGCCGCCCGCCGCGCCAACGAGAGCCGGTTGCTGCAAACGGCCACGCTGCCACTGTTCGAAAATATTGCTTTCGTTGTCATTATCGCGTTTGCCGTCTATCTGGTCTTCAATACCTGGGGCATCGACATGACAGCATGGCTGGCCTCAGCCGGTATTGTTGGTATTGCCGTCGGTTTCGCCGCCAAGGATACACTCGCAAACCTGTTTTCAGGTGTTTTCATTCTCGCCGACATGCCGTACAAAATCGGCGACTACGTGGTGATGGATTCAGGCGAACGCGGCTGCGTCACCGATATCGGCATCCGCAGCACCCGCCTGCTGACCCGTGACGATGTTGAGCTGACGATCCCGAACTCGATCATGGGCAATTCCAAGATCATCAACCAGTCGGGCGGGCCATACAAGAAATTCAGAATCCGCATTCCGGTCGGCGTTGCCTACGGATCGGATATCGACCAGGTACGCGGGATTTTGCAGGCAATCGGCGAACAGAATGAAATGACCTGCAATCACCCGGAACCGCGGGTGCGTTTTCGCGCGCTGGGAGCATCCAGTCTGGACTTCGAACTGCTTTGCTGGGTCGATGACCCGGCGCTGCGTGGGCTCGCTACGGATGCCTTGCTCACCACGATCTACAAGCGTTTCAATGCGGAGAACATTGAAATTCCGTACAGCAAACAGGATATCTACATCAAGGAGTTGCCTGACACGGGTCAGCCTGGTTAATCCAGAACCACTGGCGCATATCAGTGAGCACCTGACGGCGCATCACCGTATTCGGCGACAAACCGGCAAGATGCTGGCGGTCCCAGGCGTCAGGTCTGCTCGGCTGTCTTTTTCCGCGTCATATCCAGCATCTCGGGATGACCGATGTGGAAGCCTTGCAAATAGTCGACGCCGATCTCTCGCAATTTTTTCTCGATGGCATCCGATTCAACGTATTCGGCAATCGTCTTGATGTTCATCATCCCGGCAATGTCCTGAATAGCCTTGACCAGACCATAATCGACAGCATCCTCGGTGATGCCACGAACGAACAGCCCATCGAGCTTGACGTAGTCCACAGGCAGGTTCTTCAGATGCGCCAGTGACGAGAAGCCGGTGCCGAAATCGTCGAGCGCGAACCGGCAACCGAGGCTATGCATGTCATTGATGAATTTCATCGCATTGTCGAGATTGCCCATGGCCGTCGACTCGGTGATCTCAAAGCAGATATGGGCTGCAACTTCCGGCTGATGTTCGAGTCGTGAATGGACATGCGCCTTGAAATCGCGGTCACACAGAGAGTCCGCCGAAATATTGATGGAGTAGAATTCGCCCGGAATGCCATCTTCCTTGGCAACCCGACTCAACCATTCGATGACCTGGTTGACGACCCACAGATCAAGAATATTCGCCAGCTGGTAGCGATAGACGACCGACATGAATTCTTCTGGCACCACCAGCTTGCCATCGCTGCGCATCCGCACCAGCACTTCCCAGGCGCAGCGTGATCCAGGTTGGGACAGCCTTTTCATCGGCTGTGCGAACAGCACCAGATTGTCCTCGTTGACAGCATTGTGGAACCTTTCCAGCCACAGCGCGTCCCCCACCAGCTCGCCAGTCAGGTCTTCATCACCAAAGACATGGATCTGGTTGCGACCACTGCGCTTGGCGCTGTAGCAGGCCTGGTCGGCAAAATCGAGCACTTCTTCAACCGTCAGCGATGAGTGATTGACTTCGACCAGGCCGATACTGAGCCCCAGCTCGAATGTCCGCCCTTCCCAGAAAAAGCGAAAGGTTCTGATCGAGTTGTGCAATTCCTGCACCAGACGGCGTGCCTGATCAAGACCACAATGACGCAACAGGATCGCGAACTCATCGCCCCCGATGCGCGCCAGAATATCGTTGGCCCGTACTTTCTTGCGAAACAGGTCGGCGAGCTGAATCAACAGCTCGTCGCCGGCGCGGTGGCCGACGCTGTCATTGACCTCCTTGAAGAAATCGAGGTCGAGATAGCAGAGAATATGCTGCTCATCCTCCTGCAACGACTGCATCGCATTTTGCAGCGCGGCTTCGAACGCGCGAACGTTCAGCAACCCGGTCAGGGCGTCGTGATGCGCGGCAAAATAGAGCTTTTCCGACTTCAGCTGGGCATCCGTGACGTCGGCGATGGTACCGCGAAAACCCCCAAAGGTTCGCGTCGGCAGAAAGAACGGCTGCCCGATGATGCGTACGATACGGGGATCGCGGTCGCGGTTCAGTTCGCAACTCATGTCGAACGCGGCACCGCGCTTGAGGTGCATTTCCAGCTCCTTCAGCCCTTCTTCGCTGAAATGGTTGCTGAAAAAATCGACAAAGCTGCGGTTCTCATAGTTACCGGTCGACAGGAACAGACGGTTGTCGGGTCCGGAACTGACGAACTGCAAGCGCATGTCGAAATCCGTTTCCCAGAAGAAATCAGCGCCACATTCGGCGAAATCCTTGAATCGGTTCAGCGCAGTGCTCAGCGCCTGCTGCTCCTTCTTCAGCTGGCTGATGGTTTCGCCAAGCTGTCGTGTCAGGTAATCAGCATAACCACTATCGCTGCGCACCACTGGCTCAGGCGCCATGGTCGAGGCACCAAAGTCGCCATTGCCGACCAGCCGGTGCATCTGATTCGAGGCGTAGGCATCCTCGACCAACTGGATCACTTCCTTGACGGTAGAAGGTTTGCAGATAATGCGCTCGGCGCCACTCTTGGTGCCCAGCCGCTTGTCTTCCAGCGTCAGATAGCCTGACTTGTAGAGCACCACCGGGGTGCCCTGAAAACTGGAATGCTGCTTGAGTTCCTGGCAAAAGGTCACGCCGTCCATCTCTGGCAGATCGACATCGCTGAGCACGACGTCCGGATGCTTGCGATGCA
Organism: uncultured Thiotrichales bacterium; assembly: GCA_964596975.1. Classification (GTDB taxonomy): domain Bacteria; phylum Pseudomonadota; class Gammaproteobacteria; order UWMA-0217; family UWMA-0217; genus JALSHZ01. The sequence goes on from CAZQXF010000224.1 coordinate 4,116, forward strand.
AGACTTCCAGCGCTTCGTAGGCATGACTGGCATGGTAGACGCGCCGGAAATGGCCTTCCAGCTGCGCTACCCAATATTGCATCAGGTCGGCGTCGTCATCGACGAGGAGTACGGAGATGTTTTTGGTCTGGTGCATAGACGATCACATTCAAAAAACTACCCGAACACCCTCTGGCGGGGATATCGTTCAAGCAGTCAACAAGCCCTTGATCCGCCGGACACCTTCCTTGAGGCGGTCGATATCCGCAGTATACGCAAAGCGAATATATTTATCAGGCGCGTGCTCGCTGAAATCTCGCCCGGGCGTCACCGCCACATGCGCCTCATCCAGCAGGCGCTGCGCCAGGGTGTCACTGTCCATGCCAAAGGCGGAACAGTCCATATAGAGATAAAACGCCCCCGCTGGCCGGTAGCCTAGCCGGAAACCGAGTCCTTCCAAGGCGTCTGCCAGGTAATCCCGCCGCCGTTCGAACTCGCAGCGGCGTCTTTCCAGCTCGACCGCCGTTTCTGGCTCGAAGGCGGCCAGTGCCGCATACTGCGCCGGCGTCGATGCGGCCAGATAGAGGTTCTGCGCCAGCTTGTCCAGTGCCGGAATCATCGCTTCTGGTGCCACCAGCCAGCCCCAGTCGCCAGCCGGTCATGCCGAAATACTTGGAAAAGCTGTTGATCACGAACAGGTCGTTGCCCAGTTTCAGCGCCGTGGTCGGTGCCTCACCGTAGTTGAGCCCCTGATAGATCTCGTCGACAACCATCATCCCGCCTTCGTCGCAAACCACCTGGCGCAGTGCCCCCAACTCTTTCAGCGTGAGTAC
>CAZQXF010000225.1:0-4924 GCA_964596975.1 uncultured Thiotrichales bacterium
CTCGATCTTGGAATAGCGGTTATTGACGATGTCTTCGCAGATCTGAAGGAAGTCGTCAGCATCGAGACGGTTCCCCGCAATTTTCTGGCGGACCGCGTTCAACGAGGACGGTGGAGAGGCATGGTTGACGAAGACTGCACTGCCTTCATCCGTGCTGAACTGGGCAAATGTCTGCTCACTCAGCCCCAGCTCGTCCGGCGCGATGATGGCATCGTCATCGACAATATTGAGTACCGCAACAACTGGCGCTCGATTGGCGCCATCCGTGATCTCAATCTTGCTCAGCGCCTGAAAGCCCTCACTGCGATACAGCGGGCAAGCGCGGTGCAGATAGGCAACGTTCTCATGATAGGTATCGATGCAGACTTTGCGTAGCTTCAGCGATGTCATGGGAAAGGGACCGGGAATAGGATCAAGGCCAGATAATAACTGAATAACGAATGACAGGGGGAGGAGAGTGTCAGCGCTTGAGAAGGTAAGCTGGAAAAGGCTGACGTTTTCGGCAATCCGCTAAAAATCCCTTTTTGGCAAAGGAGGAGGTGACTGGAATGGCACGATGCTGGAATCCAGTGCCAGGGAGGGCAGGTGGTTCACATCCCTGTGACTGGATCCCTGTGTTCGGCTGGGATGACGGTGCCGCCGTTGTTCTAACCGCTTTTGTGTTGGCAATCAATGCACAACGGTAGAGATCGTGCCGTTGTAGATCAAGTACAGCAGAATGACGCCAAAGAGGATACGGTAGACGCCGAAAGCGACGAAGGTAAAGCGTTCGAGGAATTTGATAAACAGCTTCATCACGACCCAGGCGACCAGAAAGGAGGTGATGAAACCTGCCATGAGCATCGGGAATTGGGCGCCGCTGAATTCGTCGTAGTGTTTGAGCAGGTCGTAGCCGCTGACGGTCGCCATGACGGGTAGTGCCAGCAGGAAAGAGAACTCGGCGCTGGCCTTGCGGCTTAGCCCCAGCAGCAAGGCGCCGATGATCGTCGAGCCTGCGCGGCTGGTGCCGGGAATCAACGCGAATACCTGGGCGATGCCGATGCCGGCAGCTTGCAGATAGCTGACATCCTCCACATCCTTGGTGTGCGGTTCCTTACCTTTGTGAAAGTACTCGATGATCAGGAAGATGACGCCGCCGACGATGAACATCACCGCGACGGTTTCGACGTTGAACATCGCCTTGATCGGGTCCTTGAAGATGAAACCGACAATCGCCAGCGGCAGAAACGCAATCACCACCTTGATCCACAACGCCAGATGACGGACATGAAACTTGTCCTTGTAGTTGGCGATAACGGCAAGAATTGCCGCGAGCTGGATGATGACCTCGAAGGCCTTGTTGGTCTCTGTCTGTACCAGGCCCATCGCCTCGCTGGCGACGATCAAGTGCCCGGTCGAGGAGATGGGCAGAAACTCGGTGATGCCTTCGATGATGCCGAGGATGATCGCTTGAAAGATGTCCATATGTGGTTGTCCTATCTTGTTGTCTTGTTATTGCGGTCCGTTCATACCCCCTCCCCCCTGGGGGGGAGAGGGCTGGGGAGAGGGGTGAGACTACAGGCGTCGAACAAAAACCTGAGCTGTCACAGTCAACCCGAATTCGGGGCACAAGTATGAAGTATGCCCCGATTTCGGCAAACAACCGGGTTCTCAGATCGTCGCGACGCCCGCCACGATCTTCAGACGTGTTCAGTGCTGATAGGTTCCCATCAATACAGCTTCTTCGAGTACGTGCCCCTGCATCGCGGCAAGCAGCTGATCCTTGTCGGGCTGGTGAAGGTCCGGCAATATGGTATCGAGCGCATAGAGTTTGAAGAAGTAGCGGTGGCGGCCGATGGGCGGGCAGGGGCCTCCATATCCTGTGCGGTTCCAGCTGTTGGTACCGGGAAGCGTTCCCGCGCGCAGTTCACTTTCCCGTGCATCCTCTGGCAAGCCATTGGTGTCGGGCGGAATGTTGTAGAGAAGCCAGTGAACCCAGGTCATTTTCGGTGCTGCCGGGTCGGGAGCATCCGGGTCGTCCATGATAAGCACCAGGCTGCGTGTCTGTTCGGGCACGCCAGACCAGCGTAGGGGTGGCGAGATGTCCCGACCATCACAGGTATGGATTTTCGGGATTTCGCCACCATCCTTGAAAGCAGTGGTAGTAAGCATCAAGGCCATGATATTCACCTCCGTTCTGAAAAAATTGCCCAGCCACTATATCTCATAGCGCAATACTGCCGTTCAGTGTATATGAGTTGGACGACAGCACTATCAACTTTACCGCGACGCACACTGGCGGAGCGGCATATTTATCAAGGGGAACCTCATGTTTCAGGAAATACCGGTCAGTGAAAAGAACATATTTGCTTTCAGGGTCAGTGGCAAACTGACGGACGAAGATTACAAGGCATTCCTGCCGCGGCTCGATGAGTTGATTCGGGAGTATGGGAAGCTGTCATTGCTTTTAGAGCTGGATGACTTCAAGGGCTGGGCACTCGACGCTGCCTGGGACGATATGAAGTATGGGCTGGAACACGAGGGTGATTTCGAACGGATTGCCGTCGTTGGTGAGAAGCACTGGCATCGCTGGATCGTCAAACTGGCGGGCTTGCTGACCAGCACTGAGATTCGTTTCTTCGATCGGGATGACCTGCAACTGGCCTGGAACTGGCTGCGGGACGGGGACAAAGCGCTTGAACCATCAGAGCCTGAGCCGGAAATCAGCCCCTACCAGCATATTCTCGTGGGGGTGGACTTCTCCCGCTTCTCTACCGCGGCGGTCAAACGCGCGCTAGAGTTGGGACGCTACTACGGTGCCAAACTCTCGCTGATCCATGCGGTCGAGCCCATGGTCTATGTCACGGGCGATACTGATGGTGTCGTTGTTCCGTACGACTATGTGGAGCAGGAGCAGATCTTGTTCGATGCCTCCATTGCGCGAATTGAAAAGCTGGCAAAGTCGCTCGATTACCCCGATCTGCACCATGAAGTGCTGTGGGGGACGCCAAAGAGCGCGATCCTCTCCTATGCCGAAGCACAGCATGTCGATCTCATTGTAGCGGGTTCACACGGGCATCACGGCCTGGCGCGGCTGATGGGTTCTACCACCAGCGCGCTGGTACACAAAGCACGCTGTGATATGGTCGTCGTCCGCCTGCCGCAATAAGTGCTGGCCGCTATTCGGCAATGAACTCGACGGTCCGATCGACCAGATCCTCGATATAAAGGTCGCGGAAAAAGTGATCGGCTCCGTCGATGGTCTCCAGCTCAATCTTGCCGCTTGCAGCCAGCGGTTTGAGGCGCTGATCCAGGCCTTTCACGATTTGATCCTCGCTGCCGGCGAATACCAGCACGGGCTTGTCGATTTTTGGTAGCAGGTAGGGCGTGTCCATGCGCGGCTCCGCAGCGTAGTAAGAGACTATCGCGTCAGCGCTCGCGGAGGCATCCTTGCAGTAGATGAAACCAATGTTCTTCAACAGGGTTTGTCCTTTCTTCTGTTGCACCAGGTTCTGTGCCTTTTCCAGCAACGGCGCAAGCGGTTTGTCATAGCGCTTCTGATAGTCTTTTGCTGCATAGTCCGGACTCCAGGTTTGTGGCGCGATCAGCACGACCTTACTGATGATCGGGGCATCATGTTCAGCCGCAAACCAGGCTGTCTGGTTGCCACCACGAGAATGGCCGAGCAGCACCACATTCTTCACGCCCTGTTTTTTCAGCCAGTCCAGCCACTGCCCGATTTCGTCGATGGCATCCTGATGCCGGTGCTTGTGCGGCACTGCGCAATCGTAACTACCGTGCCGGTTGTCGATGCCAAGGCTGAGATTGATGGCTAATGAACTGAGCCCATTTTCCTGCAACAACTCCTGCAAAGCGGTGATGATTTCACTGCCATTGTGCGACAGCGTGCCATGGGTGATGAGCACGACCGGACCTGAAGGCCAATTGTCGGCCTTTTCGAGCTTGGCATTCAGCGTCAAGTCCGCTGCCTTGATCGCCACCTCGTCGGCATGAGCGAGCCCTGAGAGCGTTAGCGCGAAAATGAGCAATATTCTGTTCAGCATGTGTTGGATCCTCTGATGGTTTTGTATCTCTAGATGAAACTGTTGAGCAGTAGACAATTGCTGATGGCCACTGCGCCCAAACGTGAATAATGGACGCCGACGGTCAGAAAACCAAAACCTTGTCTGCCGCAATCGTGCGTTGAGCCAGCTCGGGCATCGTACTGCGCTGGCACCCATCGAGGATTTCACGGTCTGAAATGCCTCGTGCGTCCATGCAGGTGCCGCATAAGAGTACTTCACCTTGGCGAATGACGCGCTTTAGCATTAGCTCCAGGTTGTAGAACCCTTGTGGCACGTTCTGCCCTTTTTTCGCACAGGCCACCGCATCGGCTAGGAGAAACAGGGTGAGCTGCACCTCTTCGCCAGCCAGAGCTTTCGCAAGACGCAAACCATTGTAGCTGCGTTCGGTCCCATAAGCTGGGTCATTCAGAATAATCAGGATTTTCATACGTGCTTTTCCTGTTGACTATGTGTGTCCAAAGGCCATGACTGTTTTCTCCACGCCGCCATCCCACCCGCAACCACTTCGACGTTCTCAAAGCCATGGCTGAATAGCAGCTTTTTAGCTGCGCCTGAACGACGATCGGAGGCGCAGACCAGCGCGACGCGGGACTGGCGGTATTCACTTAGCTCATCGATTGTTGCGTTGAGGCTTTCGAGGGGAACGTTGCGGGCGGCCGCTATGTGTCCGGTCGCATAGTCCGTGGCGGTGCGGACATCGAGCAACAACGGTGGCTTTTCTGATGCCAGTTGCTGACGGAGTTCTTCAAGCGAAAGGGTCGGCCGCTGACGCAAACGTTTGACGATCCGCGGCAGAAATGCCACGCCTGCTAGCAGGGCAAGGGCGATCATCGCTTTTTGAATAACCCCCCGTTCCGCCG
>CAZQXF010000226.1:0-4922 GCA_964596975.1 uncultured Thiotrichales bacterium
CTCGTTATCACCAAACCCGGCTATGGCATGTTCACCGAAATCGCCGCCGTCGGCGTGCCGACGCTGAACATCGCGCGTGCCGACTGGGGCGAGTCGGCCGTGCTCGAAGCGTGGCTGGGCAGGCATGTTGCACTGAAAACCGTGCCATTGGCGCAGCTGCTTGGTGGTAATGTCGCCGACGAGGTGTCGACATTGCTGCAAGCGCAGCGTGGCACACCAGTACCCCCTTCCGGCATCAATGAGGCCGTCGAATTGCTGTTGCCTCTGCTGCCAGCAGCTAGCTAGCACGCCCCTCTCGTGGCATGATCCGCGTCACGGAAAACTAGCTGTCATCATCAGGAGACAACCCAATGAAAACCAAATTCTGGCTGACCACGCTGATGCTGGGTCTGGCATCTACCGCTCAGGCGGCCGAGTTCGAACTGGCGCTGAGCAAGGATACCGCCGCGATCGACATTCTTGCTGACTCCGCCGCGCTCGGCAGCGGCGGTGCCGAGCTGAGTGTCGGTGCACTCTACAACGATGCGGACGATCTCATCGGTCATGTTGGCCTGCTGGTGCGCGGTGTGCCTGCTGGTGAGCAGCCGTTCAGCTTCGGTCTGGGCGGCAGGATCTACTTCGCCGCGCTGGACACGCCGGATGCCAGTGTCGGTGCGCTGGCCCTGGGCGCGGGCGCGCGCTATCTCATCCCAGGCAATATTCCGATGGCCGTGGGCGGCGACATCTATTTTGCTCCCGGCATTACCACCTTCAGTGATGGCGACGATCTGCTCGATTTGAAAATCCGTTTCGAAGCAGATGTGCTACCCAATGCCACTGCATTTATTGGCTATCGCAATATCGTTGCTGGGCTGGAAAACGGGCCGGATTACGATATCGACGAAAACGTGCATCTCGGTATCCGGATATTGTTCTGATGGCTGATGCAGACCGCCCCGAGGTTGCTGTTGGTCATGTACTCGTGCGCGAGTCGGGTGCGCCCTATCGCAACGAGGTCTTCACCCATTCGCACGACATGATCGTCGATGAGCCAGTGCCAATGGGCGGGAACGACGAAGGCCCGCGCCCGACGGAACTGCTACTGTCGGCGCTCGGCAGTTGCATCAGCATCACGCTGCGCATGTATGCCGAACACAAGGGCATCGACGCTGGCCCGATTTCGGTAGCCGTCAGCCGTGACAAGAGCCAACCCACCAAAATTGCGGTAGATATTCAGGTCGAAGGCGATCTCGACGAAGCGCAGCTCAAGCGCATGCGCGCCATTGCCGGAAAATGCCCGGTACACAAGCTGCTGACCTCTGATCTGGAGATCACCCGTACACTGGAACTCAAGGAGAGCTGAATCATGGCAAGAACACCCTCCACCATGCTGGAATTGGGCACTCAGGCCCCCGACTTTTCCCTACCGGAACCCGCGACCGGGAACACCGTCAGCCTCAGTGATTTTGCTGGTGAACCCGTTCTGGTGGCGTTTATCTGCAACCACTGTCCTTACGTGATCCGCATTATCGATGGCTTCATCGACTTTGCACGGGAGTACCAGGACAAGGGCTTGAAGGTGGTCGCGATCAACGCCAACGACGTCGAGAACTACCCCGACGACAGCCCGGAAAAAATGGCTCAACTGGTGCGGGAAAAGAATATCCCTTTCCCCTATCTTTTCGATGAAAGTCAGGATGTCGCCAAAGCTTATCAGGCCGCCTGTACCCCCGACTTTTTCATGTTCGACCGCGACGGAAAACTCGTCTATCGCGGTCAATTCGACGCCGCGCGACCGCGCAACGACGAGCCGGTGACAGGTGCCGACATGCGCCGTGCCGCCGACGCAGTGCTGGCAGGCGAAGTACCTGATCCCGAACAGCAAGTACCCAGCCTGGGATGCAACATTAAATGGAAGCAGGGCAACGAGCCGACGTATTCAGCCTGACATCATCTGGCTCCTTGCTTTTGCTGCGCACTAAAAAGCCCGACTTGAAAAGGCCGGGCTTCTCTGTTTGCCACAGCGAAATGTAACTTGCGTTACCGATCACTGTTTTGCTTGCGGTCCTGCTGCATTTCGTAGGCTTTGGTCAATGCGATCTGTGAGACCACCGCAGCGACTTCGGGGGCGACACCGGCCTGTAACAGCGCCTTGTTGTAGTCGGCGTAAGTGGCTTGCTTCTCGTCGGCTTGAGCCGAGAGGGTGGTGAGTGACAGGGCTGCCAACAGGGCAATAATCAGATACCGCATAAGAACTCCATAATATTAGAATATGCTAATAGACTAGTGATGCCCCGAGGGTAATGCAAGCATCCCCTGTCGATGGTGATGGAATACTGTGAGGGTCGGCACATTCGCGCTCATCAGGTTTACCCGGATTTCTCACCGAGTCGCGTAGCGAGGTCGCAGTAGTGAACTGGTGAGAAATGCGGGTTAACTATTGCGTCTGATGCGCGACACATCGCTATTCCGCATACAATCAGTCGCTTGTGGATCTCTAAGGAATGAATCGATGGATTGGTTTGTGCGTTTGTTACTGTTGTTGCTGTTTCTCCCCGGTGTTGCCTCTGCGGAGCGGGTTAGCTGGTCGTTGCAGGAATTTCGGCTGGGGATAGCGGATGGGCGTCAGTTAGGGGCGTCGCTAACGCCGGAGATGCTGTCACAGTTGCAAGCGACCTACGCTGAACTTGGGTTGCGCTGGGAGGCGGGCGGGTTGTCGTTGGCGCTGCCTGTGCCGGGGCAGTCGCTGGCGTCAGATTGTAGTCTCAGCGCTGAACTCGAACGCATGGATGCGGTATTGCTGTTGCAGGATGAGGCGTTGTTGTCATTGCAGATGACGTCTCTGCAAGGCCCGTTTGTGCTGGAGATCGATGCGCCGTTTTTGCTCGAAGGCAGCGGTGAAGTCACCCAGCGTTTTGGTGTCTCGGCATTCGGGCGCTGTCGGCGCTACGGGAAAGACAGTTTCGACATCGGTTTGCAGGGCAGCGGCCGGTTGCAGATGCGCGTCGTGCTGGATCCGGGTGTTGTGCTGACAAGGACTGATTTGACAGTGACGCCCCGCTTCGCCGTCGAGATCCGGTGGCGTGATCTCGATTACGCTGTCGATGTTGACCACACGGCTGCGGCTGCGCTGATCGAAGATCGCCTGCGCAGCCGGATCGATGCGCTGTTCTCGCCGGCACATGCCGCTGCAACGGCGGAACAGCTTGAGCAGGGGCTGCGTCAGCGCCGCACCGAGGCTTGGGGTGGCGATGCCCTGACGATTGCGCTGCCGCAACTGGACGACGCCCAGTTCGCTGATCTACAGCAGATCATGGGCCGTGAATTGGCATGGTCGGTTGGTGACCGCTATCTCAGGGACCACATGGTGGCATTGTGGTACTCATTGCTTACTGGCGACCGGAAGCCGGGAGCAGGGGTGCTGATGGCCGCGCTGTCTTGCGAGGTGACAGCGCAGAAACTGCTGCCGCTCAATGCCAAGCCGTTGTTTACCTTGGTTGGGAACGATTGTCGGCGTGTGGAAGCTGAGGCGATCAGCGGGTTGCAGGGGGTGCAGCGCTATTTTGCCGACGGCGATTGTCGCCAGAGCATCAACGTCACGGCGATGTCGCAACAGCAGTTCTGCCGTAACCAGTTCGATGGCCGGCGTGTTGGCAATGGCGCTTTGCTACCGGTGGGTTCTTCGGCGTGGTATTTGTCGCCGGGTACGCGCAGTGATTTTGCGCTCGTCTCGACGGCGGGCCTGGTGCAGCCCTGGGTCAACGCGCGCCGGTACAAGACAGTCGAGACCGACGCGGGCACTTGCGTACTCGAAATGCGCATCTACAAGAACGATATTGCTGCCACCGGGCTGCGGCCCATGTTGGCGCTGCATGGGGGCAATTGGCAGTATCGCAGCCGGGGCATGCTGGGTATCGAGGCGACCGTTCCGCAGTTTACCGCGCGTGGGTTCGTCGTGTTCGCGCCGTTCTATCGTTTGGCGGGGGATGCCGAAGGCACCGAAGCCTGCCGCAATGCGCGTGGTGAGGAGATTCTGGCTGATGTAGGTGACGCGTTGGCCTGGGTCAACGAACAGGCGGCAGCGTATGGCGCGGACAATGGCAAGGTCGTCGTCACCGGGCAGTCCGCCGGAGCGCATCTCGCGGCCTGGCTTGCAACGCATTATCCGCAGCAGATCGCACGATCGCTGCTGCTCTACCCACCGACCGATATGGCGGATTACTTGCAGCAGTGGCAGCTGGGTGAACCGGGCGTCAGCCCCGATGGCGTGGAGGTGCTGCGTACTTTCCTGCAAGTGGAAAGCGCGGATCATATTGACCTGTCCGCCCCGCTCGTGCAGGACAACAGCCTGCCACAGATCGTCGCCCAGGCACCGGCCGAGTTTCCCCCGATGTTCCTGATTCATGGCAGCGCCGATGACGTTGTGCCGATGCGCCAGTCGGCGCGGCTGTGCAATGCGCTTGCCGGAAACCCTGATGCGGGGCCTGCGCCAATGGCGCTGGATGACGCGGGTGCGAGCATTCGCGTCGACTGTGATCAGCGGGGCAGCCAGTTTCATGCGATAGCAGGCGCTGGGCATATGCTGGATTTTTGCTTAACTCCATCGTTGTGTGCAGCCGGGACTGCCGAAGGTCAGGATGCGGCGCGCCAGGCTTTGCGCCAAGGCTACGATTGGGTGGCGTCGCCGGTCGGACGCGTGGCTGCGGTGACGCAAGAGCGTGCGACGGGTGGGGGCGGTGCAGTCGGCGTGACGCAAGCGCATGCCGCCGGTGGTGGTGCAGTTGGCCTGGGTTGGCTGCTGATATTGACGGCATCCGGGCGCCGACGGGTACGAGGGAAGCAAAAGCCTCCCTTTCGCAAAGGGAGGTTTGGAGGGATTGGTACTGCGGAGTTTTGGACTGGTGAGGTGGTTTAAATTCCCTTCGATCTATCTTTGGGGAAGG
>CAZQXF010000227.1:0-4910 GCA_964596975.1 uncultured Thiotrichales bacterium
GGCCTTGCGCCCTGGATGAAAGATGGCACCGAATAACAGGTCGTATTGTGGTGCGTAGCGTTTGTAGGTTTTCTGTACGGCTTCGAGCTTCAAGGATCGTTCCCCCGCATGTCAAATAGAATTCGGCGCTTGCTGGCAGTTCAGTCGATGGACAGTAGTTCGACTTCAAAGATCAGGGTGGCGTTGGGCGGGATCACGCCGCCGGCGCCGTGAGCGCCATATCCGAGTTCTGCCGGAATCGTCAGTTTACGTTTGCCGCCGGGCTTCATGCCGGCAACGCCTTCGTCCCAGCCCCGGATGACCTGCCCGGCCCCCAGGTTGAACTGGAACGGCGAATTGCGATCCAGGCTGGAGTCGAATTTGGTCCCATCTTCAAGCCAGCCGGTGTAGTGTACGGTGACGGCTTGGCCAGCGGCTGCGGCATCGCCACTGCCTTCTTCCAGGGTTTCAATCACGAGGCCGGAGGCGGTGGTTTCAGTGCTCATCGACGGTTCCAGAAGCTATATCAAAAAGTGGGCGCAGAATAACATACTGTGATGCGGTTGCAGAAATCGCTCAACTGCTGGTTGGATGGTGTGGTGCTTTAATGGTTCCCAAAAAATGATGTATTGTCGGCATCCTGTTAAAGATTTTCGAGTTTCCGATGGCGCCAATCTCCTCTGATGACATGCTTGCGCAGATCCGCAGTGACGAAGCATCCGGGGTCTTGCTCGCCGGTGTTGACGAGGTGGGGCGCGGGCCGCTCGCCGGCCCGGTCGTTTCGGCGGCTGTGATTCTCGATCGCCGCGCGCCGATCGAGGGGCTGGCCGATTCGAAGAAACTCACGCAAAAGCGGCGTGATCGCCTTTTCGACGAGATCCGTGCGCGTGCGCTGTGCTGGGCCGTCGGCCGCGCCGAGGTGGCTGAAATCGACCGTCTCAATATCCTCAATGCCTCGCTGCTGTCGATGCAGCGCGCCGTTCATGCACTGGCCATTGTGCCGCAGAAGGTGCTGGTGGATGGCAATCGCTGTCCTGATCTGGCCTTCGATATGCGCTGCATCGTCAAGGGCGACAGCAAGGTGGCGTCGATCAGCGCGGCGTCGATCATCGCCAAGGTAACGCGCGATCGTGAGATGCTGGCGCTGGCGGAAAGCTGCCCAGGCTATGGCTTCGAGCAGCACAAGGGCTACCCGACCGTGCAGCACCGCGAAGCCTTGCAGCGCCTGGGTGTCACGCCGCATCATCGCCGCAGTTTCCGGCCGGTAGCGGAGTTGCTCTGCGATGACTGATCCCGGCTTCGTTCACCTGCATCTGCACACCGAGTTCTCCCTCGTCGATGGCATCGTGCGCGTCAAACCGCTGATGGAGGCGGTGGCAGCGGATGGTATGCCGGCGGTGGCGCTGACCGATCAGAGCAATCTGTTCGCCGTCGTCAAGTTCTACCGCGCGGCGCTGGCCAAGGGGATTCAGCCGATCTTCGGCGTCGATGCCTGGCTGCGTGACGAACACGATGCCGACCGTCTGACCCGTGTCGTGCTGCTGGCGCAGAACGAGCAGGGCTACCGCAACCTGATCGAGCTAGTGTCACTCGGCTACCAGGAAGGGCAGATCGATGGCACACCCGGGATCTCGAAGTCGTGGCTGGTGGCGCATAGTGACGGTCTGCTGGCGCTGTCCGGCGGCTTCGAAGGGCAGCTGTGGGAGGCACTGAAAAACGGAGATCTGGCGCAGGCAAAGGCGGAGCTGGCGTTCTGGCGCGAACATTTCCCTGATCGCTTCTACCTTGAATTGCAGCGCGTTGGACGGCCTGGCGAGGCGGCATTCATCCGCGCCGCCGTCGAGCTGAGCCTGGCGGAAGGCGTACCGGTCGTGGCGACCAATGATGTGCGCTTTATCGAAGCTGCGGATTTCGATGCCCACGAAGCCCGTGTCTGCATTCACGGCGGCTATACGCTCAGTGACAGCCGCCGCCCGCGCAAATACACGGCCGAGCAGTATCTGAAAACATCGGCGGAAATGGCTGAGCTGTTTTCCGATCTGCCCGAAGCGCTGCAGAACAGCGTCGAGATCGCGCGGCGCTGCGCGGTGACGCTGAACCTCGGCAATCCGGTGCTGCCGGAATTCCCGATCCCCGAGGGGATGACCACCGAAGACTATTTCTGTGAAGAATCGCGCAAGGGGCTGGCGCAGCGCTTGCAAGTGTTGCTGCCGGAAGGCTGCGAGAACCGGGAAGAACGCGCCAAGGCCTATCACGAACGGCTCGAAATCGAGCTGAACGTCATCAACCAGATGGGCTTTCCCGGCTATTTCCTGATCGTTGCCGACTTCATCCAGTGGGCCAAGGACAACGACATTCCGGTCGGTCCAGGGCGGGGTTCCGGGGCCGGTTCGCTGGTGGCCTATGCGCTGAAGATCACCGACCTCGACCCGCTGGAATACGATCTGCTGTTCGAGCGCTTCCTCAACCCGGAGCGGGTGTCGATGCCGGATTTCGATATCGACTTCTGCATGGACAATCGCGACGAGGTCATCGCCTATGTGGCGCGTACCTATGGCCGCGAAAAGGTGTCGCAGATCATCACCTATGGCTCGATGGCGGCCAAGGCGGTGGTGCGCGATGTCGGCCGGGTGCTCGACCATCCCTACGGTTTCGTCGATCGCATCGCCAAGGCGGTGCCGTTCGAAATCGGCATGACGCTGACCAAGGCGCTGGATGAATCGGAGGATCTGAAAAAACTCTACGACGAGGACGAAGAAGTCCGCGCCCTGATCGAGCTGGCGATGAAGCTGGAAGGCATCTCGCGCAATGCTGGCAAGCATGCGGGCGGCGTCGTCATTGCCCCAACCAAGCTGACCGACTTTTCGGCGCTGTACTGCGAGCCGGATGGCAGCAACCTCGTCACCCAGTTCGACAAGGATGACGTCGAGGCGGTCGGCTTGGTCAAGTTCGACTTCCTCGGCCTGCGCACGCTGACGATCATCGACTGGGCGGTGAAAGCGGTCAATGAGCACCGCGCCGATGGCGAGGAGAAGCTCGATATCTCCCGCATTCCGCTCGACGACCCTGATACTTTCACGTTACTGAAGAATCAGCTGACCACGGCGGTGTTCCAGCTCGAATCACGCGGCATGAAAGATCTGATCAAGCGCTTGCAGCCCGACGTGTTCGAGGACATCGTTGCTCTGGTGGCGCTGTTCCGGCCCGGTCCACTGCAATCGGGCATGGTGGACGACTTCATTGCCCGTAAGCACGGGCGCCAGAAGGTGGAGTATCCGCATCCCGATCTCGAGCCGATCCTGAAGCCGACCTATGGCGTCATCCTCTATCAGGAGCAGGTCATGCAGATCGCCCAGGTGCTCGCCGGGTACACCCTCGGCGGTGCCGACATGCTGCGCCGCGCCATGGGCAAGAAGAAGCCCGAGGAGATGGAGAAACAGCGCACCATCTTCGTCACCGGCGCTACCGAACGGGGCGTCGACGAGCATGTCGCCACTTACATCTTCGATCTGATGGAGAAGTTCGCGGGTTACGGCTTCAACAAGTCGCACTCAGCCGCCTATGCACTGCTCTCCTATCAGACTGCCTGGCTGAAACAGCACTATCCGGCTGAGTTCATGTCGTCGGTGTTGTCGGCGGACATGGACAACACCGACAAGGTGGTCACCCTGATCGACGACTGCCGTGATCTCGGCATCACCGTGATTCCGCCGGATGTGAATCGCTCGCGCTACAAATTCGCCGCGTTGCCGGATGGCTCGATCGTCTACGGCCTCGGTGCACTCAAAGGGGTTGGTGAGGGCGCCATCGAGAACCTGATCGACGAGCGCGAGGCCAATGGTCCCTACAGTTCACTCGATGATCTCTGCCGCCGTGTCAATACGCAAAAGACCAACCGCCGGGTGCTCGAAGCCCTGATCCGTGCCGGGGCGCTCGACAGCATCACCCCCAGCCGTGCCAGCGCCATGGCCTGGCTGGACGACGCGTTGCAGCGCGCCGAGCAGCACCATCGCGATCTGGCAGCGGGTCAGAGCGACTTGTTCGGTGGCCCGGCGGTAGTCGTCTCGGATGCTGAACGCGAAGCGGTGGAGGAGTGGGACGAGCTGCATCGGCTGAAGCAGGAGAAAGAGACGCTCGGACTCTACCTTACCGGCCACCCCATCAATCGTTACCTCGAAGAACTGAAGGTGTTCACCTCCTGCCGTATTGCCGACCTCAACCTCGACAACGCCACCCAGGGCAGGCGGGGTGCCGAAAAGCACGTCGTCGTCGCCGGCCTGGTCATCGAGATCCGTACCCGCAATGGTCGCCGTGGTCGCATGGCCTTCGTCACGCTGGATGATCGTTCAGGGCGAATCGAGGTGAGCTTTTTCGGTGAAGACTATGAAAAATATGCCGATCTTCTGGTCAAGGACCGGATTCTCGTCGTCGATGGCTCGCTTGCCTACGACGACTACTCCGGCCAGTTCCGCCTGCGCTGCAAGGAACTGTTCGATATCGATCACGCCCGCGCTCGCTATGCGCGTTTTCTTGAATTGCAGGTAGAGCGATCGCTGCTGACCAGGGGAGAAGGTGCGGCCGACATATCACGGCTGTTGATGCCCTACCGGGACGGCCGCTGTCCGGTTGTGCTCAAGTATGTCAATGGCAATGCGAGAGCGGAGATCCGGCTGGCGGAGGAGTGGGCAGTGACGCCTACTGATGAATGCTTGCAGCGGTTGGAGAAGTGGGCTGGGGAGGGGAAGGTGGCGGTTCGGTATCAGTGATCGCTGATGGAGCGTCAGGTTGCTCCCTCTCCCGCGCATCGCGCGGGGGAGGGTTGGGGAGGGGGTAACTAGGGCGATGCGTCAGCGAGCCTTGTTGATGTTTAATGGGTGGAGTGGGTGCTTTGGTGTTACCACTTTAGGGAACGTCAAGTTCCTTAGGCGTCC
>CAZQXF010000228.1:0-4860 GCA_964596975.1 uncultured Thiotrichales bacterium
CGATCTCAAGGTAGTCTCCAATCTTGATGCTTCCTTCGAATAACAGAATGATCCCCGATATGAAGTTGGAAACGATGTTCTGTAGTCCAAAGCCAATGCCCACCGACAAGGCACCAGCGACGATCGCAATGGAAGAGAGGTTGATGCCAACAAAATTCAGTACGATGAAGAACGTGATGGCCACGATCAGGTAGTTACCGAGATTGGCCAGCAGCGTCCGTGTCGATGATGTGGGGTCACTGTTCTTGAAGGATGCCTGTTTTACATAGCGCTTGAAAGCACCGCCCGCAATGAAGCCGATGGTCAGGATTGTCAGTACAAGAACGAGTTTGAGTGTGCTGATTGAGACATCGTTGATTGTGATCAGTGGTGCGTTGGCTTTTTCCCAGAATAGTGAGAGCCCATCCTTGACCTCCTCCAGGGCTGCACCTTTTATCATCGCGGCGCGACCGAGGACATGGGTTGTCAGGGACTTGAGAAGTTCCCGTAGATCTTTCTCAGCATCTTTGAGAAATGAGGTGCTGGCCGTTTCGCTGATCGTTTTTTCGAGTGCAAATGCTGCTTCGCCTTTCTCGGCTTGTAGAACAGCGGAAAATTGTATGAAAAGCTCCTCCAGCTTGTTTTTCAGCAAGGCCTGCTTTTTCTTGGTTGCTGCAAGTATCTTCCCGTTAACGAGATTGACGGCTTCTTTTCTGTCCAGGAGTTTGAGTCGTTCCAGCTCTACATCTTCTTTCTGGATCAGTCTGGTTGTCTTTGCCAAAGACAGGTTGATCTGCTTCAGTTGTTTTCTGGAAGCGTCAAGATGAAATTCGATCAGTTTGATTGCTGCTCTAAATTGCGTCTGAGCTTGTTCTATTTGGCGTTCATAGAGGCTGAGTTTATCCCTCGCCTGGCGCTTTCCCTTTGAATAGAAGGCATACTGCAACTGCAGGGTCAATGCCTGTTTTGGGTGGCCTTTCGCATCGATGTTATGCAACTGGCTCTTGACGGCGATCGCTTTCTCGGTCAGCTCGCTGATCATTCCCCTGGTGGCGGTTTTTGCAAGTGACCAGTCCAGATATTGTCTGAACAGCTGACGGTAGCCTGCCTCATCCTTGAGTGTCGCCGCTGGCGGCAGTTTGGCCGGTTTTGCGGATGCAAGCGTGATCAGCTTACTGAGCAGCGCTTTTTGCAGTTCCGTGTCATCGTCTTTGTCGCCGTGCTTCTTGAGCTGGTTCAGCATGTCGCTATAGGAATCTGCCGTACCTTGAACGATCGCGGTGTCGATGTCGGCCGCAGCCAGTGAGCTGCAATACAGCAGGAAAATGACTGCGATGAGCCGGAAAAATGTCATGCGTTATGTACCTTGAAATTTGGGGCAGTAGAGTGAAGCGCGTGGCAGACGGCTCGCTCTGTACGTGAATGTCATCCAAGTGACACAAGCGTCGATCCTGTTTCGTTATTCTAATCGATAGCCGGGTTCTATCAACGTATTTCCCAGGCAGCTCAATTGTCAGGTCGCTCTTTTGGTGGGTAGTCAAACCGGCTGTGATGGGGTTTCCAGGCTTTAGACCTCGATTCTCGTGGCTTTCCCAAGAGCGGCCTCACAAGGTGTAGACGACGCCACCTTTGACCGTATCTGGGAGTGACAATCAACGCGTCGGGCATTGCTTGCCCAGGAACACATATATGGCGGAGAGTAAGAACAATCTGATGGAGGTCGTTCTTGACAAGGGCCTCAGTCGCGAACAGGTTGCTGAGCGCTTGAAGGAATTTGGGCCGAATGAGCTGGTATCGAAACATGTTTCATGGTTTTTACGCTTGCTGGGGTATTTCTGGGGGCCAATTCCGTGGATGATCGAGATCGCAGCGGTGCTTTCTGCGCTGGTGCAGCACTGGGCGGATTTCTGGATCATTTCTGCTCTGCTTGTCTTCAATGCGGGTGTTGGGTTTTGGCAGGAATACACTGCGGGCAATGCGGTCGAGGCTTTGAAAAAACAGCTTGCCTTGCGTGCCCGAGTGTTGCGGGACGGTGCCTGGCAGGAGATTGATGCAAAGCTTCTGGTGCCCGGGGATATTATTCGCATCAGGCTCGGTGATGTGATTCCTGCCGATGTGAAACTCGTCGATGGTGATTACCTCAGCATCGATCAGTCTGCGCTCACAGGGGAGTCGTTGCCGGTGACCAAGCGAGCCGGGGATGAAGCCTATTCCGGCACGGTGGTCAAGCAGGGTGAAGTGCTGGCGCAGGTCTTTGCAACGGGCAAGAATACCAAGTTTGGCAAAACCGCCGGGTTGGTGGAGCAGGCGAAAACCGTATCGCACTTTCAGAAGGCCGTGTTGACCATTGGTGATTACCTGATCTATGTCAGTTTGGCGCTGGTGTTGGTGCTGGTATTGGTTGAACTTCATCGGGGAGCGGACTGGCTGGCACTGGTTCAGTTTGCGTTGATCCTGACAGTAGCTTCCATTCCGGTGGCCATGCCGGCGGTGTTATCGATGACGATGGCGGTTGGTGCGGTTGCCCTCTCCAGACTCAAGGCGATTGTGACCCGGCTCGAATCCATCGAGGAGATGGCGAGCATGGATATTCTCTGCTCGGATAAAACCGGAACATTGACTCAAAACCGTCTGACCCTTGGCAAAATTGAAGTGTTTGACGCGGTCAATGAGCTTGAAGTGCTCGTCGCTGCCGGACTGGCTTCCCGGCAGGAAGATGCGGATGCGATAGATAATGCGATATTGCAAGGCATCAAGGACCCGGCGCTGTTACAGGCATTTTCAAAACTTCGCTTCACGCCATTTGATCCTGTTCATAAGCGCACAGAAGCACGCGTGAGGGATATCGCAGGCCACGAATACATCATGACCAAAGGTGCGCCTCAAGTGATTATGGCCTTGTCGGGATTGAAAGGTGAGGCGCTCGATCGGGCGACGCAGGTTGTCGATGAGCTCGCTGAGCAAGGCTACAGGGCATTGGGTGTTGCGCAGCAGCGGGTTGAAACAGGTGTTTGGGAGTTCCTCGGTATTGTTTCTCTATTTGATCCGCCAAGAGAAGACTCGGCGACTACTCTCAAACACGCGCGGAACTATGGTGTTCAGGTCAAAATGGTGACGGGCGATAATGTGGCAATCGCTCGTCAGATCGCCCGGAAACTCGGGCTGGGCGCGAATATTGAGCCTGCCAGTGAATTGAATCTGGACCAAGCCGGCAATACGGATGCAAAAACCATAGACAAGGTTGTAAAGGCCGATGGTTTTGCCGAAGTGTTTCCCGAGCACAAGTTCGGGATTGTCAGACTGCTACAGAGCCAAGGACATATCACGGGCATGACGGGGGATGGTGTCAACGATGCGCCTGCGTTAAAACAGGCCGATGTTGGCATTGCAGTCAGCGGGGCAACCGATGCGGCTCGGGCGGCAGCTGATCTCGTGCTCACGTCGCCTGGGCTCTCCGTCATTATCCGTGCCATCGAAGAGGCGCGGCGCATCTTTGAACGCATGAATGCCTATGCCATCTACCGGATCAGTGAAACGATCCGCATCATGTTTTTTGTGGTGTTGGCGATGGTGTTTTTCGATTTCTATCCCATTACCGCCATCATGATCATCCTGCTTGCGTTCTTCAACGACCTGCCGATTATGACAATCGCCTATGACCACACCGGCCTGGAGCAGAAGCCGGTGCGCTGGGATATGCACCGGGTAATTACCGTCGCAACTGCGATGGGCATCGTAGGGGTTGTCGGGAGTTTTGGTATGCTGCTGATCGCGATGGATTGGCTCAAGCTAGACGTGCCTCAGATCCAGACCTATGTATTTCTGAAAATGGCCGTCGCCGGGCATCTGGTACTGTTTGTTGCCCGCACAAAGGGGTTTTTCTGGAAGCGCCCCTGGCCAGCACCCGTGATGGTGTGGTCGGCCGTCATCACCAAAGTTGCCGCGACGTTGCTGGCAGCGTATGGATTTGGCCTGATTACCCCGATCACCTGGCCGGAGATCGCCTTGATATGGGGGTATTCCCTTGCGTCCGCGTTTGTCACGGATATTGTCAAGGTACATGTCTACCGCCATTTCAGCCGCGAAACAAGGCGTCAGCAACGTTTCCTCAAGCAGGTACAGCAGAGCTGTGTTGATGAGAAAGCACCAAAGGTGGGATGAGTTAGGAAAGTTGCAATCGACATCAATCAGTGGCTGACATATCGCCGATGAACTTGCATACGCTGTTGCAGGATAGCATCCCCTATCTTGAACATTATGGCTTTTTGGTGACATTTTCTGGTGCGATTCTGGAAGGCGAGACGGTGGTCATCCTGATTGGCGTACTCTGCCATCGTGGTGTATTACCGTTTGAGGGTGCCGCCATTGCTGCCGCGTTGGGAGCCTATACGGGAGATCAATTCTGGTTCCGTCTGGGGCGTCGGTATGGTGATCGTATCCTGCTCAGATTCCCGCGGTTGAAAACAGCCGCGCAACGGGTAGAACCTTGGGTAACGAAAAATGCTGACCGGGTTGCGATGAGTTCTCGTTATGTCTACGGGACGCGTATTATTTCTCCGATTCTTCTGGGTATGTCAGATTATTCTGCGGTCCGCTTCGCAGCGATCAACGGTGTCGCTGCAAGCCTGTGGGGCGTCTTGTTTGTCAGCATCGGATATTTTGTCAGCACTGGTGCGGAGCAGATTTTTGGCAGGATAGAGCGGATTGAGCATTTACTGCTATCGATTATTGTCATCATGCTACTGCGTCGCTGGTATCGGCTGAGAGTGCGGGAGAAATGAGCGGCTGATATCGAGCCGGTATCTCAGATTGTTCGCCAATATGGACTTAAGGAACCTCTGATTAATCCCCGGAAACTGCTAAAATAGCAGCATTCGCTAA
>CAZQXF010000229.1:0-3661 GCA_964596975.1 uncultured Thiotrichales bacterium
TCAGGCTGCATGCCAAGATGTGCCATGTCCAGCCGCCCCGCCTGACGATCGAGCAGGCGCAGCACCACCCGCTCGCCGGAGCCGGACGGCATGGTTGAAATCCGCATGTCGATCTTGTGGCCGCCGATGGAGCGGGTGATGCGCCCATCCTGGGGCAGACGTTTTTCCGCGATGTCCAGTTTGGCCATAACCTTGATGCGTGAAACCAGCAGCGGCGCCAGCTCTTTCGGCGGTTGCAGAATCTCGCGCAGCACACCGTCGACCCTGATGCGAATCGCGAGGCGGTTTTCGTAAGGCTCGAAATGGATGTCTGATGCGCCTTCCTTGATCGCCTGTTTCAGTACCGCGTTGATCAGGCGGATGATGGGCGCGTCATCGTCCGATTCGAGCAAGTCCTGCGATTCCTGCAGCGACTCGGCCACCTCGTCCAGATCGAGGTCATCACCCATGTCCTGGAACTCGACCATTGTCACGTCGCCGCTATTGTCATAGAGGCGCGACAGATTGCTGTCGAATTCGGACTCGTTGACCGCCAGCAGCTTGAACGGAGCGCCCACCAGCCGGCGAACCTCGGTAACCGCATTGGGAGCCAGCGGCTCGCGGTACAGCAGGGTCAGTTGCCCTTGCGGATCTTCGCCAATCACCATGTTGTAGCGCTTGGCGAAGCTGTAGGGCGGCAGTCGGTAACGGCTGGTGGGTTCGAGAACGATACTCATTGCCGCTCAGAACTCACCTGACGTGACCGGAAGCTGTTCGATCATGTCGCGCTCACCGGGTAATTGCGTGATCAGCTCGTCGAGGTCGGGCAGCACCCCGGTATCGTTGTGCAGCAAGCCGCGATCCTGCAATTTGGCTTCGAGCTGACGGCTGCGCAGATCATTGTATTTGGCGCGTGTGTAGGCACGCGCGCTCTTGGCATCACGCAGAATCACCGGGCGAATGAAGACCATCAGCGTCTGCTGTGATTTCTTGGTGCCATTGAAGCGGAACAGGTGGCCAAGCACCGGAATATCGCCCAGTAGCGGCACCTTTTCACTGGTGTCGCGGTAGGAGTCGTCCATCAGCCCGCCGAGTACGATGACCTGGCCGTCTTCCGCCAGTACCGAGGTCTTGATGGTGCGCTTGTTGGTGACCACATCGGCAGTGGACAGGCCGCCCGCAGTGGCCGCGAGGGTCGATGATTCCTGCTGGATCTCCAGCATCACCGCGTCACCCTCGTTGATCTGGGGCTTGATCTTCAGGGTGAGGCCAACATCCTTGCGTTCGATTGTCTGGAACGGATTGACGCTGTTGGTATTGGTGCCGGTGCTGGTGAACTGCCCGGTGAGGAACGGCACTTCCTGGCCAACGGTGATCTCTGCTTCAACATTGTCCAGCGTCACCAGCGTCGGCGTTGACAGAATATTGGTTGCCGCATCGGAGCCGAGCGCTTTCAGCAGAATGCCGAAGCTGGTGCCGCCGCCCTTGGCCAGATCGCCGCCGCCCAGCAGCAACCCTGACAAGCTCGATGGAATCTGTCCGCCATTGGCGACGGCCAGTGCGGTGCTGGTCAACTGGCCGAGATTGGTGACCAGTGCCGGGCTGTTGGCGCGGCCGCTGGCATTGGTGCTGCCAACGGCCAGCGAGGTACCCAGCTCCTTGGCCAGTTCCTGGCTGACCTCGGCGATGATGGCCTCGACCAGCACCTGGTCACGACGGATATCGAGCTGCGAGATCACCTGCTTGAGTTCCTGCTGAATGGCCGGTGGCGCGGTGATGACGATGGCATTGTTGGTGATGTCCGCCTGAATGCTCACGTCCTGCCGGGTGCCATAGCCTGTTGGCCGTCGAGCAGTCACCACCGACTTGCCGCCACGAGAGGGGGAGGATTTGGCGCCAGTCCGCGATTTCGCCGAGGTATTGGATTTGCTGACGCCGGTGAGAATCTTCACCAGCTCTTCCGCCTGGGCATATTTGAGGAAGATCACCTGGGTATCACCCCCGTTGTCGAGCGGGGTGTCGAGATGGGCGATCAGCCCGCGCAACCGCAGCCGGGTCGATTTGTCACCGCTGATGAGGATGCTGTTGGTGCGCTCGTCGGCCGTGATCGATGGCTGGCCTGGCATCAGCGAGCCTTTGGCATCCTGCTTCTGCAGGGTCGAAAGGGTGCGTGCCACCTCGCTGGCCGGGGCATATTTCAGCGGAATGATTTCGATATCGGACTGGTCGGGCCGGTCGATGCGGCTGATGATTTCAACCAGCCTGTTGACGTTGGCGGCGCGGTCGGATATCAGCAAGACGTTGCTCGGCTGATAGGCGGCGAGCTGCCCCTGCTGCGGAATCAGCGGGCGCAGAATCGGCACCAGTTGGGCCGCAGGAACATGATTGATCTGGATCACCCGGGTAATGAGCTGGTCGCCAGCAGCGTGTGTACGGGCGGCACCGGCGGTGGGCACTGGTCCCTGCTTGGCGTTGACATCGGGGACGATCTTGATCACGTCGCCAACGGGAACGGCGGCAAACCCATGCACTTGCAGGATCGACAGAAACACCTGATACAGCTCATCGGCCGCCATCGGCTGGGACGAAACCACCGTCACCTTCGCTTTGACCCGAGGGTCGATGATGAAGTTCTTGCCGGTGACCGATGCCACGGTGTCGATCAGTACGCGGATATCCGCATCCTTCAGATTGAGTGTCGCGGTTTCAACGGCCGCACCGGGCAGGCTCAATGTCCACAGCAGCAGGCCGGGGAGCAGCCATTTTGCGAATTCTTTCAGCATGGGGAAGCTGTCGTCCTTGTATCCGTTAGTGGGGGAATGGTAATCGCTACGACGCCTGAATGCATTGTTGTGGCCCGCAATTTTGCCTGCTAGAGCGAGAGATTCAGCTGGATATACTGACCGTTGCGCTTGATGGTCACGCTGGCCTCGCTTGCTCTGGCCAGTTGCTGAAGGATTTGCAGCCCCTTCTGCGGGGAGTCGATCTGAATGCCGTTGACCTCGGTGATGATGTCGCCGGACTGCAAGTTCAGCTCCTTGAAAACCGGGTCCGCGCGACGCGTGGTGATGCGGTAGCCGGCAAAGACGCCGTTTTCATAGGCAGGCTTGGCACTCACCAACTCTGCCAGTTTGCGCGGATTGCGCAGGATCTCTTGGCGCAGTTTGACGGTGCGGCTGTTGGCGCCGAGCTTTTTGGTCTGTGAACCGCGGTTGCGTGGCACATAGCTGCTACCGCCTGTGGTTTTTGTGTTGACCATCCGCAGCGTTTCGTAACGGCCCTTGCGGTCGAGGATCACCCGATCCGGGTAAACCGCTTTCAGTACCGCATTGCCCGGCACCGACTGTCCGGTGGCGTACAGCTTTTCCTTGCCCGAACCGCTGGCAATCAAGGCATAACCCTTGTGCTCATCGTCGGTGGCGTAAACACCGCGCAGTTTGAGGTTCAGCCGGGTCTCCGGTGCTTCGACCACCTTGGTTTCGATCGCCGTTGCTTCGCCGAACAAGTGGCGTGATGCGACCTCGGTGGCAGCTGTCGACTCGGTTGCGCGCGTGCTGTTTGCTGTCTGCGTCTGTCGTGTGGGCGCCGTGACCTGTTGCTGGGTCGGCGCTGGTGTCAGCAATAGCCACAGCAGCTGGGCCGCACTCCATGCCAGCAGTACGAGCAGCAACACGGTCACTAC
>CAZQXF010000229.1:3671-4835 GCA_964596975.1 uncultured Thiotrichales bacterium
ACCGTTGACGCCTTGCGGCTCAGCGCATTCAGGTCGACGCTGTGAAAATGTTGTTGCAGCTGGCTTGCCATAGGCATGGGGTCAGGTACTTTCTGTTCAAAGTGCGGAATTATCGCACAGATCGCAAAACAGGAAGGGGAGGGAAGTGAGGTTTCGGTTCAACTGCGGCGAAAATCGAGGCAAACGGCGTGATGCTGTCTGCACGGGGTGATGGAATCATCAACCCGTGCAGCACAATGGCTCGTCAGATCATGTCCTTGAGACCTTTGAGCGCAGTCACCTTGACAGCACGACGGGCTGGTTTTGCCTTGAAGGTCATCTCTTCACCCGTAAACGGGTTGATGCCTTTGCGTGCCTTGGTTGCCGGTTTCTTGACGACTTTGATCTTCAGCAGGCCAGGCAGCGTGAAAGCACCAGCACTACGCGGCTTCAGGTTTTTCGCAATGAGGTCGGAGAGGGAGTCCATTACCATGGAAACCTCCTTTTTCGTCAGGCCTGTCTCATCGGCGATATGGGTGAGGATTTGTGCCTTGGTGGGTGGCTTTTTGACTGCTGCGGTTTTCTTCTTTGCTGTGGCTTTCTTTTTTGCGACCATGCTGGATGCTCCTTTTCTGGATAGCTGTTGCCGGTTCGGAGCGCCCTCGGAACTGGCGGTTTATATAGGGTTTGCGCAGTTTGAACCAGTCATATGCTTTATTTCAAGGGGAATGTGCCGTATCAGATTGAAAAAAGGCATAATTTTTGTCAATTGGCCCGGTTTTGGCCGGAATACCGGATAGTCGGTAGATGATCGCCCTGCGGTTCTCGCCATTTGGTGAGCAGTAAGGGGCAGGAGGAAACCCCTGGTGGCGTTAGGTGTAGACAGTTCCTTTCTGGCAGCGTTCGTGGTCGGCTTGCTCGGCGGCGTCCATTGCCTGGGCATGTGTGGCGGTATTGTTGCGGCCCTCTCGTTTGGCATGGATACGGGCAATGATCGTGGCCGTCAGTGGTTGCTGCTGGCCGGCTACAACCTGGGCCGAATTGCCAGTTATACCCTCGCGGGGGCGATCGTCGGTGTGCTTGGCATGCTGGCGCTGGGTTTTACCGGCATCCAGCAGGCGCGCATCATTTTTCAGATCGTGGCCGCCTTGGTGATGGTAGCGTTGGGGTTATATCTTGGTGGCT
>CAZQXF010000230.1:0-4738 GCA_964596975.1 uncultured Thiotrichales bacterium
AGGATAAATGCCCTGAAACAGCGGAAGGGGTCAAGGTCAACGAGACCGGTTGCGAGTTGGATTCAGACGGCGACGGTGTTGCCGATAGCCAGGATAAATGCCCTGAAACAGCGGAAGGGGTCAAGGTCAACGAGACCGGTTGCGAACTGGATTCGGATGGCGACGGTGTTGTCGATAGCCAGGACAAATGCCCGGAAACAGCCGAAGGCACGAAGGTCGGTGAGACTGGCTGCGAGCTGGATGCGGACAGCGACGGCGTCGCTGATAGTCAGGATAAATGTCCCGAAACCGCCGAAGGTGCGAAGGTCGATGAGACCGGTTGCGAACTGGATTCCGACGGCGACGGTGTTGTCGATAGCCAGGACAAGTGCCCTGACACAGCCGAAGGTATCAAGGTCGGTGAGACTGGCTGTGAGGTGGATACCGATGGCGACGGTGTCGCTGATAGCCAGGATAAATGTCCTGAAACGCCAGCAGGCGCCAAGGTGAACGAGAATGGCTGTGAACTGGATTCAGACGGCGACGGCGTCGTCGACAGCAAGGATAGCTGCCCGAACTCGGCGGCTGGAAGCAAAGTCGATGCCGCTGGTTGTCAACCTGATGGCGACGGCGATGGCGTCGCGGATGCCACTGATCTCTGCCCCAACTCGAAAGCGGGTGCCAAGGTCGATGCCACTGGATGCAGCAAGGAAGCCACGATCACGCTGGAAGGTGTGACCTTCGAGACCGGATCGGCGCAACTAACGCCAGACTCGCTGAATGTCCTGGATCGCGTGGCCTCGTCGCTGAAAAGCAATTCCGGCCTCCGCGTCGAGGTTGCGGGGCATACCGACAGCTCAGGCAACGATATGCTCAATATGGAGTTGTCGCAGAGTCGCGCCGAAGCCGTGGTCGAGTATCTGGTCAGTGCGGGCATCGCCCGGGACCGGCTTGAAGCGAAAGGTTATGGCGAGACCAAACCCGTGGCGGAAAACTCGACGGCGCAAGGCCGAGCGAAAAACCGTCGGGTTGAACTGAAAAGACTCAACTAACCCTGGACCGGGCATCATTGTAGGGTGGCGCGCGCGACAGCGTGCCCACCAACGGCGCACATCGGAGAGCACCTGATCTGCGCTCATCCTATGGTCTGCATCCCGGCAGGAATGACGGCACTCCGTCATCCTCGCAGGAAGCGGGGATCCAGTTACAAGGACGTATACCACCACCAGTAGATGCCTTCCCCGGCACTGGATTCCTGCATCCCGGCAGGAATGACGGGCGACCGTTGCCACCCCTTTGCGATACACGGAAAGGGGTGTTCAGTCTGTTTATCCGAACTCCGAAACTTGAGTTAGAACGAATCCCAGTCATCGGTACCGGTTTTCTGATATTCGACACTTTGCGATGGTGCCGGGGGTTGTGGGCTGTTGTCCTTTTTCTGTGGAAAACCACGCTGTGTTGGCGACGGCGCATTGGCCCATTGTGCTTTCGTCGCGGGCTTCTCGGTGGTGTTGATCGCTGCTTTGCTGTCGACGCTTCCCAGTTTGAAAAAATCCATCAACTTGTTCAGCTGTCGCGCCTGTTCCAGCATCACTTCGCTGGAGACAGCTGTTTCCTCGACGAGGGCGGTATTGTGTTGTACTGCTGAATCGATCTTGCTCAGTGCTGTATTGATGTGTTCGATTCCCGTGGCCTGTTCCTGTGAGGAATTGGCGATGCCGGCAATGATGGTCGCCACCTCATTGACGGAATTGACGATTTCTTCCAGCGATTTACCGGATTCCAACGCCAGTTGCGCACCCTGGTTGACTTTGTCGATGCTGGCGTCGATCAGGCTTTTGACTTCAGCAGCCGCATTTGCGGAACGCTCGGCAAGGTTTCGCACCTCGGTTGCGACGACTGAAAATCCTTTGCCTTGTTCTCCTGCCCGGGCGGCTTCGACCGACGCATTGAGTGCCAGGAGATTGGTCTGAAACGCGATTTCATCGATGAGACTTGCGATATCGGCAATTTCGACGCTGCTGCGCTCGATCTCTTTGACCGCGTCGATGGTTTTCGTCAGTCTGGTTGCACCGGATTTTGCGAAATTCAATGCCTCATCAGCCTTGATGGCGGCCAGCGATGCGTTTTCGGCATTCTGCTTTCCGGTGGATGTGATCTCTTCCATGCTGGCGGATGTTTTTTCCAGGTTGGATGCCTGGGTTTCAGTGCGTTGGGCCAACGCCGTGTTGTTTTGCGCCATTTCCGATGAGGCATCCGAAATTTCTGCGGCACCATTGCGCACTTCGGTGACGATATTGCTCAGCATTTGATGCATGCGCGTGACCGCCCGGGCAAGTTCACCTGTCTCGTCCTGTTTGCGGCACATTTGCGGGCTTTCCTTCAGATCGCCGCCAGCGACGCGATTGACGATTTCTATGACATTGCCGATCGGTCTGAAGGCGCTGCGAAGATAGAGTGAAATGCCGATGATGGATGCCAGTAGAACGAGTGCGGCGATCAGGAAGGAAGCGATTTTGATCGATTGGATATGGTTGTAGCCTTCGGTAATATCGCTGGCGCTGATGAGACGACCTAGCGGCGTACCAAGTTGATTGCGGATCGGTGTCATCACCACCGAATACACGTTTTCGTCGAAAGGGATCGTCGCCGTTTCAGGCTGGTTCTGGTGTGTGCGCTGGAAATCGAGCGAGGACATCAGATCGTTATCGGTTGCATAGACGATACTGTTTTGCGTGTTGACGATGGCGACTTCGGAATCGTGGTTGGCCTTGAAATCCTCGATGGCATCTTGCAGCGTTTTCTCGTAGATGCCGACGCCCAGTGGCTTACCCCGGTAGTAGAGTGGGAAGGCAACCGTTGCCATCAGTTTGCCATCGGAGGACTGCTCGATCCCACGCTGGCTTTTTTTCTCGCCCAGTGCCTTGAAAACAATATTGTCTGGTTGTGGTGGTACTGGGTTGTCGCGTGATGAGTAGAGTATCCGGCCTTGCTTGTCGATGATGGTGAGCTGGTCCAGAATGCCCTGAGTATTGAGTAGGTTGAACGAGGAAGCGCCGGAGTCATGCAGTTCCTCGATATTGCCTGTTTTCATCGCCTTGAGCGTGTCGCGATCCCGAGCCAAGGTTTTGCTGCCAGCGAGCATTTCATCGAGCTGGGCGGAAATAATCTTTTTCCACAAGGTTTTTGCGCCACGAATCTGTTCGTTCTTGAGATGTTGTTCCGTCTCGCGCAGGGTCAGTTCGTTGGTGATGATCAACGTCGCCGAGACCAGGATGGTGACGACGACGGCAATAAGATTGATCCGTGTTTTCAGTGTCATGATTTGTTCTTCCCTGACTTGGAAAGGTGTCTTGATTCGACGCCCTTAAATAAGGAAAGGAAAAGTCGCAGGTTTTCCTTTCTGCGTGCTGCTAAGCCCTGGCTGAGTTCTGCGACACCCTCCTTGAGGTAGCGGCGTGGGAAGGCCGATTTAATGGACCTTCCCACTCTGTGCTTGATCTTGCTATTCGACAGGGTTACCGGCTGACTTCCAGCCAGGGAAGCCGTCGCGGAAGTATTTGACGTCCTTGTAACCCCAGCTGACCGCCATGGCACTGGCCTTCGAGCTGCGCAGGCATTTGGGACCGTTGCAATAGAAAACGACGGTTTCATCGGGTTTGGCCACATCGGCCAGGCTTTCCTTGGTCAACGCCTTTTTCACATCCAGATGATAGGCACCCGGAATGCGGCCGGCTTCCCAGTCCTTGTCCTTGCGGACATCGACAAAGGGGATCTCAGCCTCGAACAGCTTTTGGGCTTCAGCGACGTCGATGGTGGTTGCACCGGGGATGGTCTTGGGACCTTCTGCCTTGCCGGCCCATGTGCTGGTTGACAGTGCAAACAATGATGCAGCAGCGATCAGTTTCAGTGATTTGGTCATCTCTTTCTTCCTTTGGATGCGTTTCGTTGAGGGAACTCGCAGTGCGAATTCGCAATGCAACCGTCCCGCGTTCACCATTTACTATCGACGAGAACGCTGGAAACCTATGAGACACAGTCAGGTTTTTTGGCGCTATATCAGGCAGTTGTTGTATGCGAGCAGACGAATTGACAAATATCAATTCATGAGCGGTTGTTGCTGTGGCTGTAGGCTCGTCTGCTTTTTGTTCTTCAAGCAATCGGATAGAGTGACGAACTTGTCAAGAAGGATGGCATCATGACCGTTACAACCGTACGAGCCGGGATGGTGGAGCCTTTCCATGTCATGCGCATACTGGCGGATGCCCGGCGCATGGAGGCACAGGGTGTCGATATCGTGCATATGGAAGTCGGGGAGCCAGACTTCCCAACGCCAGCAGCGATTATTCGTGCCGGTATCGAAGCGCTGGAGCAGGGTAGGACTCACTACACGCCAGCGCTCGGGCTGCCAGCGTTGCGTGAAGCGATTGCCGCTTACTACTTGCAGCGCTTCGATGTGGGTATCTCGCCAGGGCGGATCGTCATCACGCCGGGTGCCTCGGGTGCCCTGCAGCTGGTGCTGGCGCTACTGGCGGAGCAAAATTCCAGTGTGCTGATGGCCGACCCGGGATATCCCTGCAATCGCAATCTGGTGTGCCTCAGTGATGCCGTGCCGGTGCCGATCGCGGTGAGTGGTGACGACAATTTTCAGCTGACGCCGGCAGCGATCGTCTCCGCCTGGCGCGAAGACACGCGGCTGGTCATCGTCACCACGCCATCCAACCCCACCGGCAGCGTACTCACGCTGAAAGCGCTGGGG
>CAZQXF010000231.1:0-4731 GCA_964596975.1 uncultured Thiotrichales bacterium
GTTATCGAAGTTCGACCAATTTTTGTTAACTAAGTTTTGTTTTGGTGTCGGCTGAGGGGATGTTATGTGATGTGGGTCACATAACTTTATAGGTGGGAGCGGGCGGCTTTGTGGGACGAGGAAAGGGGAGGCAGGCTGTTTTGGCGGTCGGGTTAGGCGAATGAATTCGCCCCTACAGCTTGAACACGAATGAATTCGCCCCTACGCTTTGAAGTCCGCCAGCCTGACCGGGACTTGTCTCGGGCCCCAATCTCCGGGCGTTGCTTCGAACACACCGGCACAGGGGGTGCCGCAGGATTTACAGGCACCGTTGGCATCGAGGTTCCAGGCGGTCAGCCGATACCAGTCACGGCCAATGAGCACCTCACCGCAGTGGTGGCAGTAGGTGGCATCGCCCTGGGGGTTGTGAACATTGCCGGTATAGACATATCGCAGCCCGTTCTTCATCGCGATCTCGCGGGCACGGATCAGCGTCTCTACCGGTGTCGGCGGCACATCCATCATCTTGTAATCAGGATGGAAGGCGGAAAAATGCAGCGGCACGTCCGGGCCGAGCTTGTCGACCACCCACTGCGTCAACTCATTGATTTCCTTGTCCGAGTCATTCTGACCAGGTATCAGCAAGGTGGTGATCTCCAGCCACACGTCAGTCTCGTGCTTGATGTATTCGAGCGTTTCCAGCACCGGCGCCAGATGCCCACCCGTGAGCTTGAAGTAGAAGTCTTCGGTAAAGCCTTTCAAATCGACATTGGCGGCATCCATGTATTGATAGAACTCTTTACGTGGCTCCTCGGTCACGTAGCCAGCGGTCACTGCAACCGACTTGATACCCTTTTCGCGGCAGGCTTTGGCAACATCGATGGCGTATTCATGAAAGATCACCGGGTCGTTATAGGTGTAGGCGACACTACGACAACCGAGCTCGGCGGCTGCGGTCGCAATCAGCTCTGGCGATGCTTCATCCGCCAGCGTGTCGATCTCGCGCGACTTGCTGATGTCCCAGTTCTGGCAGAACTTGCAGGCAAGATTACAACCTGCAGTGCCAAACGAGAGCACTGGTGTACCCGGCAGAAAATGGTTCAGGGGCTTCTTTTCGATAGGATCGATGGCATAGCCGCTGGAACGCCCGTAGGTCGTCAGCACGATTTCATCATCCAGGTTCGCACGCACGAAGCACAAGCCGCGCTGCCCCTCTTTCAGTTTGCAGTAACGGGGACAGAGATCGCATTGAATCCGACCATCATCCAGTTTGTGCCAGTAGCGGGTACTGACGGTATATTTGTCGCGTTGTAGCATTGTCGACACCTCCATATGCGTATGAACATGCGCCTTTTCCACGGGAATTCAAGGGTTAAACCTGAATTTCTCACCGATTCGAACTGCCAACGCAGTTCACACAGCATTCAGCATGAGCTGCTAGAATCGCGCGAATCTATTCCAGAACCGGGAGCAAGGCGATGAGAAGCATTCTGAAGGGACTGACGTTGGCCGTAGCAGCGAGCGTCGTCACGCTGACACTGGCGGGTTGCGCCACGACGCGAACACTCGATCCGAACCAGGAAACCCACTACGACGCCAACTACGACTTTTCTGACAAGAAGGCGATTGTCGACAAGCTGACCTCCAGCCTGTTGTCGATCAACACGCTGTCACCGGAAAAGAAGCCGATCATTCTTATCTATCCGATTGCCAATGAGACATCCGAGCACATCAGCACCAGCGGCATCACCGACGACATCCGTCTCGCGTTGATACGCTCCGGCAAATTCCGCTTCATCAACGAGGCGCAACGCGCCAACATTCAGCGCGAAGCACGCTACCAGTCGAAAGGCTACGTCGATCCTGCCCAGCGCTTCCAGCAAGGCAAGCAACTCGGTGCCGACTACATTCTTTCCGGCGCATTGCGTTCCATCGAAAAGAAGCAGCAAAAGCAGATCCGCCTGACCAAGAAGAAGATGGTGTACTACAGCCTGAATCTGGAACTCACCAACCCCACCACCGGCGAGATCGCCTGGGCTGACAAGGTCGAGCTGGCACGCGAAGCTTCACGCCCGATTATTGGCTGGTAAACCGACCAGACCACCGAAAAAGGCTGCCGGTGCTCCGCCACCCGGCAGCGCTCATAGACGGAATCATCAGTGATCGAGCCAAACCCGCCTCTTCCCGGGATCGCCGGCGTCTCGCCGGCCAGCGCCCAGACAAACGCTGGCAGCCGCAAATCACGGCGACTACTGTTCGCGCTGCTGTTGCTGCTGTTGGGCGGATGTGCCTCGATGCCCAACGATGGCGTACGTCAGGCACTCCTTCAAGGACAACCCGAAGCGGCACTGGCCCAGCTTGATCAGCAGGAACACAGCACCCGCAATGCGCTGCTCGAACTGCTTGAACGCGGCCTGATCCTGCACAACCTGGGGAAATACGAAGACAGCGCCAAGGCCTTTCTGAACGCCGAAAAAAAACTCGATGAATGGGACTACATCAGCGTGTCCGATCAGGCGAAAACGCTGGTAACGAGTGACTGGGCGGGCATCTATAAGGGCGAATACAGCGAACGGCTGTGGATTCACAGCTATCAGATGATGAACTACCTGCTTCTTGGTGACCCGGAAAAAGCGGCGGTGGAGGCACGCATGGCGCTCAAGGTGCTGGACCGTTATGGCGATTCACTGAAAAAAGATCTGTTCACCCGCGCGCTGATTGCCCTGAGCTTCGAGAGCGCCGGCAAATACAACGACGCCTTTATCGAATATCGCAAACTCGCGGATCTGCTGCCGTCTGAAAAGCTCATCGCCCGCGAACTCTACTGGACTGCCCTTCGTTCTGGCATCACCAGCGCAGCGGAAAAATACCGCGCCATGCTCTCCACATCAAAAATGAAAACCGATCCCGATGATCTTGGCGAAGTCATCATCTTTGTTGCCCATGGCGCACTACCACAAAAACAGCCAGCCGATCTGCTCGTCGCCCCCGACATCAGAATCTCATTCCCGCAGTACCCACTGGTCGATACCGTCAAGCCACGCTACATTGTCGAAGCCGATGGCCGGCGTGCGCAAGTCGAGGAAACCACAACACTGCTGCTCGATGTGGCGCGTGAGGCACTACACGCCCGCGGCAAGCAAATGCTCGCCAAACAGACCGCCCGCGCCAGTCTGAAACACAACTTGGCCCATGAACTGAAAAAGGA
Organism: uncultured Thiotrichales bacterium; assembly: GCA_964596975.1. Classification (GTDB taxonomy): domain Bacteria; phylum Pseudomonadota; class Gammaproteobacteria; order UWMA-0217; family UWMA-0217; genus JALSHZ01. The sequence goes on from CAZQXF010000231.1 coordinate 3,188, forward strand.
AAACGAAGCTGCCGGGCAGATCCTCAGCCTCGTATTCTTCCTGCTCGAAGAAGCCGACACCCGAGGCTGGAGCACCCTGCCGGATACGCTCTCGCTGCTGAGAATTCCGCTTGCACCCGGCACGCATGACATCGTTGTCACCGCCAAAGATGGCACAGCAAACGGCAGGAAAATTCTGCAACTCGATGGCCTGACCATCGACCGCGGACAGCGGCTGTTCAGAAAGCTGCGGATTGACTAACCCGGCAAACCTGCCGGTTGATAACAAGTGCTGGCAACGACACTATCACCCAACAATTATCCGATGGAAACAATTGAGATGACCGAAGCATCACGACTGGAAAAAACGCTTGCGCTTATCGATGCCGCAAACAAGGAAGACCCGAACATGGAGACGGCTGACGGCAAGGAGTGGCCGAAAGAGCTTCTCTATGGGCAACGTATGTCGGAGATGATCGACCGCTTCAAACCCGATGCCGACGATGAAATGAAAATCGCGGTCAGAGCACAGCATATCCAGCGCTGGAAATCGGCCCGTAGCGACTACCCCATGAACCGTGCCGGTTACCTGCAATGGCGGGTTCACTTGTACAAGTTTCACGCCGATACCATCGGCGAGATCATGGAACAGCTTGGCTGGCCGCAGGAAAGTATCGAACGGGTCAAAAAGGCGGTTGGCAAAAAAGGCATCAAGGTCAACCCTGACTCACAGCTGCTGGAAGACATCGCCGACCTGGTTTTTCTTGAGCACTATATGGACGCCTTCGTCGCCAAGCATCCCGAATACGATGAACAAAAGTGGCTCGATATTATTCGCAAAACCTGGAAAAAAATGTCGCAAAACGCCCAGGAATTTGCGTTGGCCGGAAACATCAAACTACCTGAGCACCTGGTTCCGCTGATCCAGAAGGCAGTAGCGTAGCGGCTACAGTCTGGCCGGCATCGAAGCGATGCCGGCCCTGATCTGGTCAATCGTGCGAATGGTGCGCAATCGGCTTGTCGGTAAACAAATAGTCCTTCAGCTCTTTGTCCATTACCGGATCCTGGCGGCGAATCCATTCCAGCACCATCGCTGCATGTTCCTTTTCCTCGTCGCGGTTGTGAACCAGAATCGCTTCCAACTCCTTGTCCTTGCAGGCATCGATACGCTGGTTGTACCAGTCGACCGCCTCCAGCTCCTCCATCAATGAGGTGATCGCCCGGTGCATGTCGCGCGTTTCGTCGCTGAGGTCTTCAAGTGCCTCGTGAAAGCCTTCGTTCGCCATTATTCGTCTCCGTTGTTTGATAAGGTTGTAGACCCACGCCGATACCCATCGCGGGTCGATATCTCATACGGCAATCTAGCCGTAGCCACACTGTAGCGCTGCACGGTGATCATTCACAACCGTTTGTAACGACCAGCTTCATAGGCCATGTCGATATGTCAGCAGCTAACGGCGCGATCAACAATCCAAGACACTGATAGGAAATAACTATCATAGCCATACAAATAAACGTTTTTGCATGCACCTGGAAAAGGCCTAATATGTCCCCAGATTTACGCA
>CAZQXF010000232.1:0-1213 GCA_964596975.1 uncultured Thiotrichales bacterium
ATATCCCCACCGGGGAAAAATAACGGATCGACGACATACGAATCGGTGGTCATCGCCAGGCGGTCACCGTGCCCACACAATGCCGTCAAATCGAAGCGCGCCTGATCTTCCAGCAGTGCCAGTTCGGGACTGTCGAAACCGCCAACAAAGATTTCGTCGATCAGATCGCGCATGGCCTTGCCGCCGGCACCGTGGGCCAATGTGATGGTTTTTCCCTGGAACTTGCTCATGCGGTTTTCTTGACATAGCCGTTATTGAAATAGGCGGCACAGGCGCCTTCGGAGGAAACCATCAATGCCCCCATTGGGTTTTCCGGATTGCATTTACTGCCGAATATCTTGCAGTCCCAAGGCTTGATAACGCCTTTGACGACTTCACCACACTGGCAGGATTTCGGGTCCGCGATTTTCAGGTTTTCCACCGGAAATTTTCGCTCGGCATCATAATCGGCAAACGCCTCTTTCATTCTGACGCCGGAGTGGTCGATCGAACCCAGCCCACGCCATTCAAAAAATTCCCGAACCTCGAAAACCTGGCCTATTGCTTCCAATGCAGCGGTATTCCCGGCCTTCGGCACAATTCTCGTGTACTGGTTCTCCACTTCGCAGCGTGCTTCATCGAACTGTTTCAGCAACATCCAGATCGATTGCAGAATGTCCAGCGGTTCAAAACCGGTGATGACGAGCGGACGGTGATAGTCTTTGGTAATAAACTGAAAAGGCCCCTCGCCAATCACCATCGACACATGCCCCGGCGCGAGAAAACCATCGATCATCATATCGGGTGAGTCGAGCACCGCCTTGATGGTCGGCACCGTGGTGATGTGGTTGCAGAAAAGCGAGAAATTCCGAATGCCTTCGCGTTTGGCCTGAAGCACCGTGAGCGCCGTACTCGGCATCGTCGTCTCGAAACCCAGCCCGAAAAAAATCACCTCGCGGTCGGGGTGCTGTCGCGCCAGATTCAGTGCATCCATCGGTGAATAGACCATGCGAACGTCGGCACCATCGGCCTTTGCCTGCAACAGACTTTTGCGCGAACCGGGTACGCGCATGGCGTCACCAAACGTCGTGAAGATCACTTCCGGGCGTTCCGCCAGCGCCACGCAATCATCCACCCGCCCCATTGGCAAAACACAGACCGGGCAACCGGGGCCGTGCACCATTTCAATGCTATCCGGCAGCATCTGCTCGATACCGTAGCGGAAAATGGTGTG